>NZ_JBEXJK010000196.1:0-15009 GCF_040609095.1 Kitasatospora sp. NPDC004799 | reverse complement strand
GGACGACGGCGCCCCCGGCGGCGGGGACGGCCGGCACGGCGGGCGCGGCCGGCGCTCCGGGGACGGCCGTCGCGCCCGGGGTGACCGATCCGACGGTGGGCGCCGCCGCACCGGTGCCCGCCTCGGCCGTCAGGGCCGCCGGGTCGAGGCTCGGCCCGGCGGGCAGCAGCGTGACCACCGCGGCCGGCACGGAGACCGGCGTCGCGCCGCCGTACCCGAGCTTCTCCACCGCCGCCGGGGGCAGCGGGTAGCGCACCCCGACCTCGGTGACCAGGTACGCGGTGCTGCCCGTGCCCGCGCCGGACAGCGCCCGCACCAGGGCGCCGCGGCCCGGCCGGACGGCGATCCGGTCGGCGACCGCGCAGGCCTCGGCCGGTGCGCCGGTCGCCGGTCCGGGCGGCGCCGCCGGGGGGCCGCCCGCCTCGGCCCGGCTGGCGGGCAGCACGGTGACGGCGGTGGTCGGGGCGGCCGCCCCGGTGTGCAGGTCGGCGCAGACGCCCTCGCCGTGCAGCGGGGTGACCAGCGCCGGCGGCGCCTCCGGGAGCCCCGGGGACAGCGGCCCGCCCGGGGCGGTGTGCCCGGCGAGGTCCATCGGGCCGATCGGCGCGGCCGTCGGGGCGGCGTTGCCGTAGGCCTCCTTCTGGGTGCGCGGGTCGCCGCGCAGCAGCTCGTACAGCGTCGTGGTGAGCGGGGCCAGGCCCGTTCTGGTCAGCAGGTAGTGGGCGCCGCCGGCCGCCTCGAAGAGCTGGCCGACCCTGGTCGGCTTCCCGGCCAGCACCGGCCCCGGCTCGCCGCGCCCGGGGACGGCGGGCGCGGCGAGGTCGGGCCCGGCGGGCAGTGCGTTCAGCACGCCGGGCGGCACCGGGAACGGGCTCGCGCCGCCGTAGCCGAGCGCCTGGAGCGCCTGGTTCGCGGTGTCGACGCGCAGCCGCTGGCCCTGCCAGAGCAGGTGCGTCGAGCCGTCCGGGAGGGCGGCCAGCAGGCCCTGGTTCGGCGCCAGCGCCTTCCCCTCGGCCGCCGGGTCCACCAGCAGTCCGAGCCGGGGCGCCGGGGCGCCGGTCGGGCCGGGCTGGACGGTGCCGCAGACCAGCCAGGTGGCGCCGCCCAGGTCGGCGGTGGGCGGCAGCCCGTCCGGGGCGCCGACGATCCCGACCGGGGCGCCGCGCGGCGCGTCCGCGATCGCCTCCCGGCCCACCTGCCGCACCGTCATCCGCTCACCGGCCAGCAGCCTGGCGCTGGTGTCGTTCAGCACCGGGTGCAGCTGCCCGCCGACGGAGAGGTAGCGGGCGCCGGTCTCCCGGACCACCACCAGCGTGCCGGGCTTGGCCCAGCCGTCGGCGCCGCCGGGCCGGATCACCCCGTACACCGCGACGCCCAGCCCGATCAGCACGCCCACCGCGAGGCCCGTCATGGTGCCCCGGGTGGTGCGCCCGGTGGGGGTGTCCGGCGCGTCGGGCTCCGCCCGCAGCATGCCCGACGCCAGCCTGCTCATCACGAACAGGTGCGCCTGCACCTGGTCGCGTCGGGACTGCATCCAGTTCCTCCCCGGTTCCTCCCGGACGCGCCCGCTGCTTCGCGGCCACACCGCTGCGCGCGCCCACTACGGTCCTACGGCCCCCGCCCCCGGCCGGGTTCACCGGTCCCACCCGGCGCCGCCTGCGGTCGCCGGCCGTAACCCGCATCGGCGCCCCGAAGTGGCAGCCGTGGGGCACCTGCCCGAGGCTGGGGCAGGGGTCCCGCCTCAGAGGGGTACGGTGCCGATGTTCGAGACCAGCTTTGCGTTCCCGCGTTCGCTGGAGGAGCCGGTGGCCGGCGCCCGGGGCCGGGTGGCGGTGATCGGGGCGGGCGTCGCCGGGCTGGTGTGCGCCTACGAGCTGCAGCGCCGCGGGTTCGACGTCGCCGTGTACGAACGGGCGAACCGGCCGGGCGGACGGGTGCGCACCCACCGCTTCTGGGACGGCACCCACGTGGACCTCGGCGCCATGCGCATCCCCGGCAACCACCACTGCGTGCTGCACTACGTCTCCCGCTTCCGGCTGGCGACCCGCCCGTTCGTCAACGCCAACCCGCGCGCCTACTACCACCTGCGCGGCCGCCGGGTCCGGGTCCAGGACGTGGCGGCGCTGTTCCCCGCGTACGAGCTGCGCCCGGCCGAGCGGCGGGCCCCGGCCCCGCTGCTGGACCACCTGCTCGGCTCGATGTGGCGCACCCTGACCCCCGAGCAGCAGCGCCGCACCCTGGAGGGCCACTGGGACGACCCGGCGCTGGAGCGGGCGGCCTCGGTGTCGCTGTGGCAGTTCGTCCACGAACACCTGTCGCAGGACGCCTGGGACCTGGCCGGCCACGCCAGCGGCCTCGCCCACTACGAGCAGTCCTCGCTGCTGGAGGTGCTGGTCGACTACTTCGGCCTGTTCCACCACGGCCAGATCGAGCTGGTCGACGGGCTGGACGCGCTGGTCCACGCCTTCGTCGGCGCGCTGCGCCCCGGGACGCTCCGGCTCTCCACCCAGGTGGACGAACTGCGGCTGACCACCGACGGCGTCCGGCTCCGCGGCCGGCGGATCGGCGCCCGACTGCACGAGGACGTCGACTACGTGGTGTGCTGCGTCCCGGCGCCCGCGCTCGACCGGATCACCGTCACCCCGAACCTGCCGCACGCCCAGCGCCACGCCATCCGCGGCATCAGCTACGCGAGCAGCACCAAGACCGTCCTGCACCTCACCCGCCGCCGCTGGGAGCTGGAGGACGGCATCCACGGCGGCGGCAGCTTCACCGACCTGCCGATCCAGCAGTGCTGGTACCCCTCGGACAACGCGGTGCGGGCGAAGGGCGGCGTCAACGGCTCCGGCCCGCGCTGGGCGGCGCGCGACCCGCTCCGCTCGGCCGAACCGACGGCCCTGCTCGGCGCCTACCTGTGGGGCGCCAACGCCCGCCGTTTCGCGGCGCTGGAGCCGGCCGACCGGGACGCGGTGGTGCTGGACTGCCTGGAGCGGCTGCACCCGGGCATCACCGGGGACGTGGACGACATCGTGCACTGCAACTGGGACGTGCAGACCGGCATGGGCGGCGGCGCCTTCGCCCATCTGACGCCCGGCGAGCACACCCGCTACCTGACCGTGCTCGGCTCCCCGTTCCCGGCGGAGCGGCCGCGGGTCTTCTTCGCCGGCGAGCACCTGTCCGGTGCCCACGCCTGGTGCCAGGGCGCGGCGCAGTCCGCCCTCGGCGCGGTGGGCGCGGTGCTCGACCGGGCCGGGCACCCCCGGGTCACCACCCGGGTGGGGGCGGTGTGACGGTCGCCGACCCCGACCCGGCCCTCGGCCCGGCCGCCGACCCGGCGCCCGCGCCCGCCCCCGCGCTGGACCGGGCGGGGCTGCTGGCCCCGTTCCGGCCCGGCCGCGCCGAGCTGGTCGGCGTCGAGGTCGAGTGCGGCCTGGTCGACCCGGACACCGGGCTGGCCGCCCCGTACTTCGGCGAGCGCGGCGTGCTGGCCGTCCTGGAGGCGGTGCTGGCCAGGTGGGGCGGCGAGCGGCTGGAGGACGCCGGGCGGCTGACCGGGGTCCTGCTCCCGGACGGCAGCCAGGTCACCCTGGAGCACGGCGGCCAGCTGGAGTACTCCTCGACGCCCGTCCCGTCGGTGGCCGAGGCGGTGGCCGACCTGCGCACCGCACTGGAGCGACTCGCCGAGCTGGTCGGCCGGTTCGGCCTCGCCCTGCTGCCCGGGGCCTACCTGCCGTTCGACCGGCTCGCCGACATGCGGTGGGTGCCGATGACCCGGGGCGCCATCATGCGGGACTACTTCGCCGGGCTGGGCGAGCCGGGCGGCCGCGCCCGGCACGTGATGGCGCTGTCGCTGTCCACCCAGGTCACCCTGGACTACCTCTCCCCCGCCGACTTCACCCAGAAGCTCCGGATGCAGATGGCCGCCGCCCCGGTGGTCTCCGCGCTTCTCGTCAACTCACCGATCCAGGCCGGGAGTTCGGCCGGAGGCCTGCTGTCCCACCGGTGCTGGGCCTGGCTGCGGATGGACCCGCGCCGAGGCGGGGTGCTGCCGCCCGCCCTGCGTCCCGACGTCACCGTCGAGCAGGTGGCCGACTGGGCGCTCGGCATCCCGCTGATCCACTACCGCACCCCGGACGGCCGCTACCACCCGGCGCCCCCCGACCGCACCTTCGCCGACCTGCTCCGGCACGGCTACCCGGACGGCTCCCGGCCGACCCCGGCCCACTGGGCCGCCCACCTCAACCAGCTCTGGACCAACACCAGGGTCCGCAACACCCTGGAGCTGCGCGCCTCGGACGGCCCGCCGTACCCGTTCGTCCCGGCCGTCCCCGCGCTCTGGGCCGGGCTCAGCTACCACCCCGAGTCCCGTTCCGCCGCCTGGGAGCTGCTCGGCCGCTTCACCCCGCACGACCACCGGGCCGCGCTCGCCGAACTGCCCGCCCTGGGCCTGGCCACCCGCCTCGGCGGCGTCCCGGTCCGCCCGTTGGCCGCCGAGCTGGTGCGGCTGGCCCGGGCCGGCCTCGCCGCCCGGATCGCGGCCGGCCTCGAACCGCCGCACGTCCTCGGGTACCTGGACCCGCTGGAGGAGATCCTCGCCACCGGCCGGACCTTCGCCGAGCAGTGCCGCGAGCGCTGGCACGGCGACCTGCGCGGCGACCCGGCCCGCTACGTCGCCGCCTACCGGGTCTGAGAGCCTGACGGGCGCGCGGGGCCACGCCCGCGTCAGCGGTTCGTCAGCGGCGTGTCAGCAGCCCGTCAATCCGGGGCCCGGCGCCCGCCAGGCGGGGGAAGCTGGTCGGACCACACCTGCACGAACCGCAGGTCGCCCCGGAGGTGAGCCGCATGTCCGTCCTCGCTGCGTTCCATTCCGTCGTGCCCGACGTGCGCCGCCGCGGCCAGGGCCTGCGCACCGCGTGCACCCGGGTGCTGGACCGCCTGGCCGCCAGCCCGCTCGACAGCACCGTGCTCGGCGCCCTGGGCGCACCCCGCCCGGACGCCCGGCCGGACGGCACTCGGCACCCGGGGCGCTGACCCCCGCCCCGACGCGGGCCCGGTCTTCGCCGCCCGCACGGCCGTGCTCGCCGCCGCCTCCGGCCGCTACCTGCTGCGCCGGGCAGACCCGGGGCCATAGGCCTGTCCGGCGCGCGCCGCCGTACGCGTCCGCCGCGCGCCGCCCGCGCGCACCGCCCGGCGGACGCCCGTCCGCGCTTGCCGACCGGGCCGGGGACCGATAGACACGAGCCAGACGCCCCGCGTGACATCCGGAGGTCTCCGCCATGAGCGTGACGAGTCGGTACCTGGACGCCTGGGAGGGCTTCTGGCGCGACGCGCCCGAGGAACCGGGCGCGGTGATCTGGGACGCGGAGCCGGCCCTCAGCGCCGAGCGCCACCTCCCGCTGTTCCGCCCCCACCTGGCCGACCCCGCGCTGCCCGTCGTCGACCTGGGCTGCGGCAATGGCACCCAGACCCGCTTCCTCGCCGAGCACTTCCCGCTCGTCCTCGGGGTCGACCTGTCCGCGGCGGCGCTGGACCGCGCCCGGCGCGGCGACCCGGCCGGGCGGGCCGAGTTCACCCGCCTGGACGCCACCGACGCCGAGGCCGTCCGGGCGCTCCACCGCCGCCTCGGCGACGCCAACGTGTACGTGCGCGGGGTGATCCACCAGAGCGAGCCGGCCGACCGCCGACGGGTGGTCGAGGCCATCGGCATCCTGCTCGGGGCGCGCGGCCGGGCCTTCGTGTTCGAGCTCGCCGAGGCGGCCAAGGGCGTGCTGGGCGAGCTCGCGCGCGACCCGGCCGGGCCGCCCCCGAAGCTGCGCCCGGTGTTCGCCCACGGGCTCGCCCCCGCCGAGGTCGCCGACGCGACGTTCCCCGAGCTGTTCCGGGCGGCCAGCCTGGACGTCCTGGCCACCGGCGAACTGCCGCTGGCCACCACGGAGTCCACCCCGGACGGCGCCCGGATCGAGCTGCCCGCGCACTGGCTGGTCGCCGGGCCGGGCGGCAGCGCGCCGCGCTGAGCCCCGCCCCTGGAGACCGCCGGCCTACTCGGGCCGGATGTTCAGGTTGCCGCGCAGGACGTTCGCCGGGTCGTACGCCTTCTTCACCGCCGCGAGCCGGGCGTAGCGCTCCGGGCCGTAGACCTCCCGCGCCTTCCGGTCCCCCTCGCCCTGGACGTAGTTGGCGTACGCCCCGCCGGTCCCGAAGTCCCGCAGGGACTCCACCGTCGCCCGCGACCAGGCGATGTGCTCGGCGTCCTGCGCCGGGTCGGTCCAGTGCGCCTCCGCCGTCACCTGGAAGGGCGCGGCGCGGCCGGGGAAGGCGGAGTCCTCCTCGGGCACGTCGGCGATGGCCCCGCGCAGGAACTCGAAGTCGATCGAGCAGAGCGCGGACGGGTTGGCCCTGGTCGCCTCGACCAGCCGGGCGACGGCCTCGGGCGAGAAGTCCTGGAGGTAGCAGGACTTGACGAAGTAGCGGTCGCCCTTGGGCTCGCTGCTGTCGCCGAGCGCCTGCAGCTGCGGGTACGACATCGGGATGCTGATCCGGGCCGCGGGCGCGATCTCCCGGTAGAGCGCGTCGGTGGCCGCCCGGCCCTCCTCCTCGTCCCCGTTCCACACCGCCAGGAGCAGCAGCGCGGGCTCGCCCCGCAGGTGCTCCGGTATCCAGTCCTGCTCGCCCGCGCGCTTCAGCCCGCCGACGGTGTGCAGGCCGGCCGGCTGCCGCTCGGTGTACGCCCGGTAGGCGGCCAGCGCCGCGGGGACGTCGTCCAGGGCGTAGACGCCCATGCTGAACAGGGCCGGCCCGACCGGGCGCAGCCGCAGCGTGAAGCGGGTGACCACGCCGAAGTTCCCGCCGCCGCCGCGCAGCGCCCAGAGCAGTTCGGGGTGGCTCTCCTCGGTGGCCTCGACGACCGAGCCGTCGGCGAGGACGACCTCGGCGGCGAGGATGTGGTCGCAGGTCAGGCCCCAGCGGCGGGCGAGCCAGCCGTACCCGCCGCCGAGCGCCAGTCCGCCCAGGCCGGTGTGCGAGATGACGCCCGCGGGGCAGGCCAGTCCGTGCGGCGCCGTGGCCTGGTCGAGGTCGCGCAGCAGGCAGCCGCCCTGGGCCTCGGCGGTGCGGGCCTCCGGGTCGACGGTGACGGCGCGCATCGGCGACAGGTCGATCATCAGCGCCCCGTCGGCGACGGCGCTGCCGCCGACGTTGTGGCCGCCGCCGCGGACGGTGACGTCGAGGCCGTGGGCCGCCGCGTGGCGCAGCGCCTCGCTCACGTCCGCCGCGCTGCGGCAGCGGGCGATGTGGGCGGGGCGGCGGTCGTGCATGCCGTTCCACACCGTGCGGGCCTCGTCGTACCCGGCGTCGCCGGGGCTCAGCCAGTGCGCTGGCGGTGTGGCCCGTGGCAGAACGTCGTCCTCCGGCATGGTGGCGGCTCCCGTGATCGATGCGCCGATGCGATGGCGCACACACGATAGGTGGCCCCCCGGCGGTGCGCGGGTAAAAACTTGACCACCAGTCAGCTTTCGGCCATCCTCCGCGTCGGCCCGAACCCGCCGGTACCGACCGTTCCGTCGGTCCGGCCGCCGGTGATCTCCGCTGGTCACCCGTGGAACGTCCGGTGCGCCCCGGGACGGCCGTCCACTGCCGGGATCTTGGCGCATTTGCGGGGCCGGAGCGACGAAAGCGTTCGAACAATCGGCCCTGCCGTGTTTTGCTTCCCTGCACATGACAGCGGGTCGGGTCGACGGTGAACGGGGTGAGGGATGGCAGGCACCGAGGGTGCTCCGGGCGGAACGCGCCCGTCGGGCGTGGCCCGTTACCGCACCCGCGGCGTCCCCGACCTGCACCACCGCTTCATCCGGGACGCCCGCTCGCACGACTGGGAGCCGGCTGAGGTGGTCCACCGGGCCCTGCGGGACCGCACCGACACCGCCCCGCCCTCCGAGCTCTCCTGGCTGATCGCGAGCGGCAGCACCTACGCCGAACAGGTCGGCATGGACGTGGCGGCCGGCCTGCTGCACGCCTGTCCCGAGGGCGACATGAAGCTGGTGCTCGCCACCGCGGTGGCCGACGAGGCCAAGCACTCGGCCGTCTTCCACCGCTACGCGCACGCCGTCGCCGGGTCGGTCAAGGATCCGGGGGAGGCCGTCGACGAGCTGTCGCGGGACCTCTGGTCGTTGGACGACTACACCGCCCGCTTCCTGGCCCACACCCTGGCCGAGGGGTTCGCCGCCGACGAGTTCCGCTGGTTCGACGAGGGCCTGCGCGGGGACGGCCTGGGCGCGGTGTACCGGCTGGTGCGCCGGGACGAGTCCCGCCACGTCGCGCTCGGCATGTCCTACCTGACCCACGGCCCCGGCGCGGACCGACTGCGCCGCCTGCCCGCCGAGTTGCTGCTCGCCGCCGAACAGGTCGTGCTGAAGCACAACGACGTGGACAAGCTGGCCTCGCTGGTGCACCGGCTGCTGCCCGGTACACCGGCGCCCGATGTCGCCGCCTGGCTCCGGGCGCGGCACGCCACCCGCATGCGGGTGCTCATGAACGTCCGGGACGACCGGCAAGACCTGTCCCGGCGCCGTAAATCCACGCGAGAACACATGGAGGTGTGATGGAGATCAAGAAGGTTGCCGTCCGCGCTGAGACCAAGGCGGCCAACAAGTACAGCGTGGCGACTCGCCGTACCGGCAAGTAAGCCGCACTGGTTCTACCGAGGCGGCCGTACCCCCGGTGGTACGGCCGCCTCTCCACTGTCCGAGAGAGTCCGAAAGGCCAGGGAATGCGTATCGCGCTCGTCTCCATGCCGTGGCAGGCCCTGGAGATGCCGTCGCTCCAGGTCGGCCTCCTGCACTCGCTCGTCACCCGGGAACGGCCGGGCGACGAGGTCACCGAGTACCACGGGTGGCTGCGCTGGGCCGAGTTCCTGCTGGAGCACAGTGACGGCGAACTGACCCCGACGGAGTACATGACCGTCGCCGACGACCAGGTGTTCGACGGCTTCGGCGACTGGGTCTTCTCGGGCTGCCTGTACGACGACGAGCACTGGGGCACCGAGCAGTTGACCGCCTACGCCGCCCGCACCGGCACGTCGGTCGACAGCCTGCTGCGGATGCGGCCGCACGCCGCCGGGTTCATCGCCGAGGCCGCCCGGGAGGTGCTGGCCGGCGACCCCGACGTGGTCGGCATGACCACCACCTTCCTGCAGAACGTGCCCTCGCTCGCCCTCGCCCGGGAGATCAAGCGGCTGCGGCCCGAGGTCGTCACCGTGCTGGGCGGCAGCAACTGCGACAGCGTCATGGGCCACGCCCTGCACCGCAACCACCGCTTCCTGGACCACGTCGTGCGCGGCGAGGCCGAGCGGGCCTTCCCGGCGCTGCTCGCCCACCTCGAGGCGGGCACCGCCCCCGCCGACGTCCCCGGGGTCTGCTGGTGGGACGGCGACACCTCGCGCGCCAACACCGAGGCCAAGGGCACCGTGCCGATCGGGCTGCTGCCCAGCCCCGACTTCGACGCCTGGCAGGAGTCCTTCGACGCCTCCCCGGTGGCCGAGTTCGTCGAGCCCAAGCTCGTGGTGGAGGGCGCCCGGGGCTGCTGGTGGGGCGAGAAGCACCACTGCACCTTCTGCGGGCTCAACGGCAGCCTGATGGAGTTCCGCTCGAAGAACGGCGAGCAGCTCTGGTCCGAGATCGAACGGCTCGTCCACCGGCACAAGTTGCTCGACGTCATCACGGTGGACAACATCATCAGCATGGACTACTTCCGTGACTTCCTGCCACGGGCCGCCGAGAGCGAGTGGGACCTGCGCATCCACTACGAGGTGAAGTCGAACCTCAGCCAGGACCAGATCGCCCTGCTGGCCCGCGCGCGGGTCACCCACGTCCAGCCCGGCATCGAGAGCCTGAACAGCCGGGTGCTCGGCCTGATGGACAAGGGGGTCACCGGCGCCCGCAACGTCCGTACCATGCGGGAGTGCGAGAACCACGCGCTCACCTGCGTCTGGAACTACCTCTACGGGTTCCCGGGCGAGCGCGACGAGGAGTACACGGAGATCATCGACCAGATGCCGGCCCTGCGCCACCTCCAGCCCCCGGGCGGTGCCACCCGCATCGCGCTGGAGCGGTTCAGCCCGCACTTCACCAACCCCGCGCTGGGCTTCACCGAGCGCCGCCCCGCCGACATCTACCAGCACGTCTACCAGCTGCCGCGGGAGGAACTGGAGGACCTGGTCTACCTGTTCGACGCCCCGCCCACCGGCATCCAGGGCGAGCTGGAGCGCCGCCTGGTGGAGGAGATCGACCGCTGGACGGAGGCCTACCCGGCCTCCCGGCTGCTGCTCGAAGCGGCGGACGGCGGCGACGGCGAGGAGGGCGACCTGCTCGTCCACGACGAACGCGTGGGCTGGCCGCGGCGCACCCACCGGCTGACCGGCTGGCGGGCCGCCGCGTTCCTCGAGCTGGAGCACGGCCGGACGGTCCCCGCCCTGCACCGCCGCCTGGCCGAGGCCGGGCACGACGTCCCGCCGGCCGAGCTCACCGCCTGGGGTCGTGAACTCCTCGCGCACGGACTGGTGTTCAAGGACGGCGACACCCTGCTCGCGCTGCCCACCCGGGCCGTGCCGGTCCGCGCCCCCGGCCAGGACGCCCCGCTCCTCGCCGACCTGCCCACCCCCGAGGAGGTGGCGTGATGCCGATCGCCAAGCCCTCCCTGGCCGCACCGGACCGGGCCGACCTGCCCGCCGTGCTGCCGGACGTGCTGCCCTACCGGCTGGACGGCCGACTGGTCGTGCTCACCGAGCCGGTCGCCCTCGGCGCGGGCGGCCGGCCCGCCGCCGAGGCCGTCCGGCTGCTGCGCGAGTGCCAGAGCCACGTGCTCCCGGTGCACTGGACCGCGGCCCCGGACGACCCGGCGGCCGCCGACTTCGCCCTGCACCACCTGTACCACCTGCCGCCGCCGGCCGCCCTGGCCGGGGGCCCGGAGGCCGCGGAGGCCCTGGCCGACTGGCGCGCCACCTACGGGTACGGGCGGTTCTACTACCGGCAGGGCCCGGGCTTCGTCCAGGTCAGGGACCGCCGGGACCCGGAGGCCTCGGCCCGCTTCGCCCTGGACCACCCCGACCTGGTGGCCACCTTCCGGGCCTGCCTGACCCCCACCGCCCTGGACGACCTCAGCAGTACGGGCCGTGAGGCGGTGTCCATACTGGCGTCCGAGGGCCTCGCGCTCGTCACCCGGGGCTGGGCGGTGACCCTGCCCCCACGCATCCGCCACTGGACCGTGCCCGACACAGGAGTCTGATACATGGGATCTTCCACGGCCGAGGAGTCGTCCGTACCCGCGGAGTCCGGCCCGCCCGCGGCGTCGCCCCCGGCCCCGGAATCCGTACCGCTGCGCCGGCACCGCCCGCTGCTGCTGCTGGTCACCGAGCAGATGACCAGCTCGGTGGGGCGTCAGGTCACCGCGCTGGCGCTGCCGCTGCTGGCCATCGCCCACCTGCACGCCGGCCCGCTGGGCGCCTCGGCGCTGATGGCGATGACCTACCTGCCCGGCGTCCTGCTCAGCCCGCTGATCGGCGTCGCCGTGGACCGGGCCCGGCTGCGGCGGATGCTGGTCTCGGTGTCCTGGCTGCAGGTCCCCGCCGTCGGCAGCGTGCCGCTCGCGGCCGCGCTGGACGGCCTGACCTGGCCGCACCTGTTCGCCGCGGCCGCCGCCTCGGGGGCGCTGAGCTCCGCCCAGAGCGTCGCGCTGCAGTCCTGCCTGCCCCGCGTGGTGCCCGCCGAGCGCCTGCTGCCGGCCAACTCCTCGCTCACCGGGGCCCGGACCATCGGCCTGATCGGCGGCCCGGCGCTCGGCGGCATCCTGATCGGCGTGATCGACCCGGCCCCGGCGCTGCTGGTCGAGTGCGCCGCCTACCTGGTCGGCGGGGCCCTGTTCCTCGCGCTGCCGGCCTCGCTGAACCGGTCCGCGCACGCGTCGGGCAGCGGTGCGCGGTCCCGGATCGAGGCGCTGAAGGAGGGCCTCGCGGTCATCCGGCGGGAGACCCTGCTGCGCCGCCAGGCCCTGGCTGCGGCCGGGCTCAACCTCGGCGGCGGGGCCGGCGGCGGGCTGTTCATCCTGTACGCCGACCGGGAGCTGCAGCTGCCGCCGTGGCAGCTCGGCGCGGTCTACGCCGCGTACGCCGTCGGCATGGGCACCGGCGTGCTGGTCGCGACCCGCGTCACCCGGGCGCTGGGCATGGCCCGGGCCATCCGGCTGTGCGCCGTGGGCGCGGGGGCCGCCCTCTTCCTCATCCCGGCGGCCTCCCTCGGACTGCCCTTCCCGGTGCTGGTCCTGTACCAGCTGCTGTTCGGGGTGATGGCCACCGTCTGGTCGATCGCCATGACCACCGGGCGCCAACTCGTCACCCCCGCCCACCTGTTGGGGCGCGTCAACGCCTTCCTCCAGGCCGTGCTGACCGCCACCCTGCCGGTCGGCGCCTTCGTCGGCGGCTGGCTCGCCTCCCGGGTCGGCATCGTGCCGGTGCTGGTCGGGGCCGCGGCCGTCGCCCAGGCGGGCGCGAGCAGCCTCTGGTTCCCGCGCGACATGCTCGCCGAGATCGAGCGGGCGGCGGAGGCGAAGAAGGCCTGAGGGCCCGCCGGCCCCGGGGCTTGTCGCCCCTGGGTCCTGCCGCCCGCGCGTCCTGCCGACCCCGGGGCCCTGGCGCCCCGGGGTTCTGCCGTCCCGGGTCCTGACACCCGGGGCCCTGTCACCGAAGTACGGGAGGAAGCATGACCGGCCCCACCGGAACCGTGCTCGTCACCGGAGCCAGCAGCGGCATCGGCGCGGCCACCGCGCGCCGGCTCGCCGCCCGCGGGCACGACCTGGTGCTGGTCGCCCGGCGCGAGGAGCGCCTGAAGGCGCTGGCCGCGGAGCTGTCCGAGGCGCACGGCACCGCCGCCCTCGCGGTGCCGCTCGACCTGGAGCGCACCGACGAGTTGTCCGACGCGCTGACCGGCGTCCTCGCGGCCCTGCCCGGACCGCTCGCCGGCGCGGTGCTGGCGGCCGGGCACGGCCGCGGCTACGGCCCGGTGCGGGAGACCGACCCCGCGCCGTGGGAGTCCCAGCTGCGGGTCAACCTGCTCGCCCCGATGCTCCTCACCCGCCGACTGCTGCCCGAACTGGACGCCACCGGCGGGGACCTGGTGCTGGTCGGCTCGCTGTTCGGCACCCGGCCCTCGCCCGGCTACGCGGCCTACGCCGCGACCAAGCACGGACTGGCCGGCTTCGTCCGCTCGCTCGCCGAGGAGGAACGGCCGGCCGGTGGCTGCCGGATCTGCCTGATCTCCCCCGGCGCCACCAACACCGAGTTCGCCTCGGTGCTCGCCGGGGCGGAGACCCCGAAGGTCCACGAGGTCACCGCCTGGCCGTACCACCCGCTGCTCGCCGAGGACGTGGCGGCCGCCGTCGAGTGGGCGATGAGCCGGCCCGGGCACGCCCGGGTCACGGAGCTCACCATCGACCCCACCGACGCCCGGTACTGAGCCGGCCCCGGTGGGGCGCCGCCGCCGACCGGGCGGTGGCGCCTTACCGGACGGCCTCGGCCAGGTCCGGGTCCGCGTCCGTCCCCGTCTCCGCGTCCTGACCGCGCCCGGGCAGCCGCCCGGTCGGCAGGTCGCGGTGGCGGCGGATCGGGGAGCAGAAGAGGAAGAGCGCCGCCGCCGGCACGCCCGCGGTCAGGATCCACAGCGCCGGGCGCAGGCCGAGCCAGGTGCCGAGCGCACCCCCGAGCAGGGCGCCCAGCGGCATCGTGCCGTAGTTGAGGAAGGCGGAGCTCGCGACGAGCCGGCCGAGCACGGCGCTCGGGCAGTAGCTCTGGACGAACCCGGACTTGAGGACGTTGCCCGCCACCACGCCGATCGCCACCCCGCTGTAGGCCAGCACGACCATCAGCAGGCCCCAGCCGGGGCCGGCCAGCGGGATGAGCAGGACCAGCGCCGGCAGCGCCAGCTCGAACACCAGCAGGGCGCGGCCGGTGCCCAGCCGGGCGCTGACCCGGCGCACGACGAAGGCCCCCAGCACGCCGCCGACGCCGCCGACCATCGCGAGGCTGCCGATCGTGCCGGAGGACAGGCCCAGCTCGCGGACCAGGAAGACCACGGTGAGCGTCTGGTACCCGGTCAGGGCGAGGTTGGACGCCGCCCCGAAGAGCGCCAGGCTCCGCAGGAACGGGTCGCCGAAGAGCAGCCCCAGCCCCTCGCGGATCTCCTTGACCATCGCGCCGCGCGGTCGTTCGACCCGCTCGGGGACGGACTCCCGGTGCCGGATGCCGGCCAGGCAGAGGGTCGCCAGCAGGAAGGTCGTGGTGTTGACGAGCATCCCGTTGGCCGCGCCCGCGAGCTGGATCAGCAGACCGCCGAGGCCGAGCCCGGCGATCTGCGCCGCGGAGGCGCTCCCCTGCAGCTTGGCGTTGCCCTCGGCCTGGTCGTCCGGCTTCAGGAGGTCCGGCAGGTAGGCGGTGTACGCGGTCTGGAAGAAGACCGTGGCGGCGCCCGCGAGCAGGGCGACCAGCAGCAGCTGGCCCACCCCCAGCACGCCCGCCCAGGCCGCGACGGGGACGCTGGCGAAGAGGACGAAGCAGACGATGTTGGCCCAGAACATCACCTGCTTGCGCCGCAGCCGGTCCACCCAGACGCCCACCGGCAGCCCGATGACCAGCCACGGCACCCACGGCGCCGCGCTCAGCAGGCTCACCGCGAACGTGTCGGCGTGCAGGGTCGACACGGCGATCAGCGGGAGGGCCAGGACCGTCACCGACTGGCCGAAGCGCCCCGCGGTCTCGCCGAACCAGAGGAGCCGGAAGTCCCGATGCCGGCGGAGCAAGCCACCCCGTGTGCCGTTGCCCATTGAACGCTCCGATCTCTCACCGAATGGAATCCGAACTGCCCTGCGCCGTCCCTGAGGTCTCGTTGCCTCCCGCCCGCCAACTGGCCGTCCAACGCCGAGTCCAGCCCTCCTCCAGGTCCAGACCCTCACGCCCGGACGCCACCGACA
>NZ_JBEXJK010000195.1:0-15078 GCF_040609095.1 Kitasatospora sp. NPDC004799 | reverse complement strand
GGGCCCGTGCCCCGGTGCGCCCCCCGCCCCGGGGCGGGCCGCGGCCGGCCGCTCCCCTTCCCCGCCCGCACGGTGCCGCAGGGGTGACAGGTACAGTGCGGAGGCCGGTGCGCAGGGCGCCGCCGACCAGGAGGGGTCAGGAGAACCGATGAGCCGCCGAGACCGCGACGGTGTCCGGGACCGCAAGCGGGGCGCCGGCGCCCCCGTGACCGTCACGGTCTGCCGGGGCTGCTGCTGCGGCACCGAGGCCAAGCACCCCGGGGTCGACCACGCGGGCCAGTACGAGCGGCTGCGGACGGCGGTGGGCTCGGCGGGCCGGGTCCGGGCGGTCACCTGCCTGGACGTGTGCACCCAGTCCAACGTGGTGGTGGTCGGCCCCTCCGCCGAGGGCCGGGCGGCGGGCGGCAGGCCGGTCTGGCTGGGCTTCGTGCTGATGGACGAGATGATCGACGACATCGCCGAGTGGGTGCGCGCGGGCGGTCCGGGCCTCGCCGATCCGCCCGGAATGCTCGACCTCCAGCTGATCTCGGTCTCCCGGCGGGTCCGCGAGGGCCTGCCCGAGTGAGGCCTGCCCCGGCCGTTCAGACTGATCGTCAGATCGTATCGGTCGGGGGTGGTCCGCGGCCCGCACCACTACGATGACCGGTGGCATCGGGCCCTTCCGGACGGTGCCGAGTCGTCCCCGGCGGTGCCGAGCCGTCCAGGGCGGCACCGAGCCGTTTCCGCGCGAGGGAGGAAGCCGATGACGACGGTCTGCCGCATCTGCGCGGGCACCGGCCGGACCGCCGGCCTCAGCTGCCGCACCTGCCAGGGCACCGGCACCACCGAGGTGGGCGGCGGGGGCGGCAACTGCTTCCTCTGCGACGGCACCGGGGTGTACGTGCGCTACCGGGTGGACGCGACCGGCGCCAAGCACGCCTACCGGGACGAGATCTGCCGCACCTGCGACGGCACCGGCAACCGGGCCGCCACCCACTGGGACGAGCCCGCCTGACCCCTCCGGCCGCCGCCCCGTCGGCGTGGACGCCCGGTCAGACCGAGGGGCGGGTGGGGGCCATGATGCGGCGTCCGGACGGTGCGGACACGTCCTTTGCCGAACCATGGTCGAACAATTGCGTTCGAATGACCGGTACGCTGCGACCCGTTCACCCGGCGTCCGTGCGCGATCAACGCGTCGCTGGAAGAGTCCCGCGCATGGATATCCCCAACATGGGCGTGCCGGCCGAGCTCGCCGACCGCATGAGCATGGCCGAGCAGCACGAGTACCTGCGGGCCCGCTTCTCCCGCCGCCGGATGCTGCGCGCCGGTGCCGTGACCGTGGGCGCCGTCGCCGTCGGCGGCGCGCTGGGCGGCGGGACGGCCTTCGCCGCCCCGGCCGGCCCGCAGCTGCTGACCGGCGGCGCGACCGACGGCATCGACGGCTCGCTGGTCGCCCCGATCGGCCGTCACCTCCAGTTCGGCCCCGAACCGGACACCCAGTTCCGCGTCTCCTGGCAGGTGCCGGCCCCGGTGAAGAAGCCGTTCCTGCGCTTCGGCAAGCACCCGTGGGAGCTGAGCCACAAGGTCCAGGCCGAGGTCCGCGCCCTGCACACCCCGGCGCTGACCCCGAACGGCCAGCCGGTGGACCAGTACTACCTGCACGTGGCGCTGGAGGACCTGCACCCCGACACCACCTACTACTACGGTGTCGGCCACGAGGGCTTCGACCCGGCCTCGCAGCAGAAGATCTCCACCCTGCACACCTTCCGCACCGCGCCCGCCCGCGACCACCGCTGGGGCAAGGTGTACGAGCCGTTCACCTTCACCGCCTTCGGCGACCAGGGCGTCAGCGCGCACGCGGCCGGCAACGACCACGTCATCAAGGCCCAGAACCCGGCCTTCCACCTGCACGCCGGCGACATCTGCTACGCCGACCCGGCCGGTTCCGGCACCGACCCGGACAAGTCCGTCTTCAACGCGAAGACCTGGGACGACTTCCTGGTGCAGACCGAGACGGTCGCCGCCGAGGTCCCGTGGATGGTCGCCTACGGCAACCACGACATCGAGGCCTGGTACTCGCCGAACGGCTACGGCGGCGAGAACGCCCGCTTCTTCCTGCCGGACAACGGCCCGGACCCGCGCGCCGTCCCCGGCGTCTACACCTTCCGCTACAAGAACGTCGGCGTGGTCTCGCTGGACGCCAACGACGTCTCCTACGAGATCCCGGCCAACCTGGGCATCTCGGCGAACCGGCAGACCAGGTGGCTGGAGCGCACCCTCAAGGACCTGCGGAACGACGAGACGATCGACTTCGTCGTGGTCTTCTTCCACCACTGCGCCTTCTCCACCACCGTGGCGCACGCCTCCGAGGGCGGGGTCCGCGAGGCCTGGGTGCCGCTGTTCGAGAAGTACCGGGTGGACCTGGTCATCAACGGCCACAACCACATCTACGAGCGCACCGACGCGATCCTCGGCAACAAGGTCTCGAAGCAGGTGCCGAGCGGCGCCACCATCGAGCCGGCCAAGGACGGCGTGGTCTACGTCACCGCGGGTGCGGCTGGCCGCAGCCTGTACAAGTTCGACGTGCCGGACACCTACGAGGGGCACGAGAACCACCAGGACGAGGTCAAGACCTACTACTGGAGCAAGGGCCGGGTGAAGACCCCCGAGACCATCCAGTGGTCGCGGGTGCGCTACACCGGCTACTCCTTCATCAAGGTCGACGTCACCCCGAAGCACCTGGGCCAGAAGTCGGTCATGAAGGTCACCGCGCTGGCCGAGGACGGCACGCAGATCGACAACTACACGATCCTGCGGACGGTCGGCGAGGGCTGGGACTCGGACCACGACGACGACGGCCAGGGCGGCGGCTGGGGCTGGTAGCCCCGGCCCTCCGAGCCCGACCGGGGCCCCGGTGCCGACAGTTCAGCGCCGGGGCCCGTACATGATGACGGCGACCCCGGCCAGGCAGATCAGCGCGCCCAGCACGTCGTAGCGGGTCGGCCGGAAGCCGTCCACCGCCATGCCCCACAGCAGCGAGCCGGCCACGAACACCCCGCCGTACGCGGCCAGCACCCGGCCGAAGTGGGCGTCCGGCTGCAGGGCCGCGACGAAGCCGTACGCGCCGAGCACCACCACGCCCACGCCGGCCAGCCACCACGGCCGTTGCTCGCGCACGCTCTGCCAGACCAGCCAGCAGCCGCCGATCTCGGCGAGCGCGGCGAGGGCGAACAGGGCGACGGAGCGCAGGACGGTCATGGCTGCTCAGCGTACGGCGTGTCGCGCGGTCGGCCCTGGCGGTACGTCGCGCGGGCCGTCAGCCCTGGCGGTACGTCGCCAGGAAGCGGCCGATCCGGTTGATCGCCGTCTCCAGGTCGTCGGCCCGGGGCAGGGTGACGAAGCGGAAGTGGTCCGGGCGGGGCCAGTTGAAGCCGGTGCCCTGGACGACGTGGATCTTCTCGCGCAGCAGCAGGTCCAGCACGAAGCGCTCGTCGTCGACGATCCGGTGGACGGCCGGGTCGAGCCTGGCGAAGGCGTACAGCGCGCCCTTGGGCTTGACGCAGCTGACGCCGGGGATCTCGTTGAGCGCCTTGACCGCGATGTCGCGCTGCTCGGTGAGCCGGCCGCCGGGCAGCACCAGGTCGTTGATGGACTGGTGGCCGCCGAGCGCCGCCTGCACGGCGTACTGGGCGGGCACGTTGGGGCACAGCCGCATGCCGGAGAGCATGGTCAGGCCCTCCAGGTAGTCGGTGGCGTGCTGCTTGGGGCCGGTGACGACCAGCCAGCCGCTGCGGAAGCCGGCCACCCGGTAGGACTTGGAGAGGCCGTTGAAGGTCAGGGTCAGCACGTCGTCGGCGAGCGCGGCCAGGCAGTGGTGCTCGGCGTCGTCGTAGAGGATCTTGTCGTAGATCTCGTCGGCCAGCACCATCAGGTGGTGGCGGCGGGCCAGGTCGAGGATGCCCTCCAGCAGCTCCTTCGGGTAGACGGCGCCGGTGGGGTTGTTGGGGTTGATGACGACGATCGCCTTGGTGCGGGCGGTGATCTTGGCGGCGATGTCGTCGAGGGCCGGGTACCAGTCGGCCTCCTCGTCGCACAGGTAGTGCACGGCCTTGCCGCCGGCCAGCCGCACCGCGGCCGTCCAGAGCGGGTAGTCGGGCATCGGGACGAGCACCTCGTCGCCGTCGTCGACCAGCGCGGTGACGGCCATCTGGATCAGCTCGGAGACGCCGTTGCCGAGGTAGACGTCGTTGACGGTGACGCCCTCCACCCCGCGCTGCTGGTAGTACTGCACCACCGCGCGGCGGGCCGGCAGGATGCCGCGCGAGTCGCTGTAGCCGTGCGCCTTGGGCAGGTTGCGGATGATGTCCTGGACGATCTCCTCGGGTGCCTCGAAGCCGAACGGGGCCGGGTTGCCGGTGTTCAGCCGCAGCACGCTGTGCCCGGCCTCCTCCAGGGCGTTGGCCTGGTCGACCACCGGGCCGCGGATCTCGTAGCACACGTCATTCAGCTTGCTGGACTGCCGAAACTCCATCTGCGGCCTCCCGACCGTCACCACCGCTCCGTTGCTTCAGCTTTGTTCTACCAAGTGTGTACTTGGAAAGTCCAACCTCTTGGCTATGCTGATCCACATGTCACGCCGAAGCTACGACCAGTACTGCGCCGTCGCCCGCGCCCTGGACGCGGTGGGGGAGCGCTGGAGCCTCCTGATCGTCCGTGAGCTCCTCGGTGGCCCGCGCCGCTACACCGACCTGCACGCCGACCTGCCCGGCGTCTCCACCGACATCCTGGCCGCCCGGCTCAAGCAGCTGGAGGGCGACGGGCTGGTCGTCCGCCGCCGGCTGGAACGGCCCGCCAACGCGATGGTCTACGAGCTGACCGGGCGCGGCCGCGAACTGCGGCCGGTGGTCGAGGCGTTGGGGGAGTGGGGCCTGGCCGCCCTCGGCGAGCAGCGGCCCACGGACGCCGTGCGCGAGCACTGGTTCACGCCGCGGAAGGCGGGGGAGGGCACGGCGGTCGCGGTCGGCTGACCGCGGCGGCTGCGGTGTGCCCGGCGGCGGCGTGCGCGGCCTTGGCCGGGGCCGGCCCGGCGGTGGCCGGTGCGGCGTTGGCCGGGGCGGCGGCAAGGCCCCCGTCGCCGACCGCCGCCCCGTGTCCTCAGGATGGCCCGGACCGATAAACGAACACTGGACGGGTGATGAGCGCCGGGGCCCGCCGTCGCCCCGGGCGGGCACACACGTACGATCGTCGGATCGCGAAGCCCGTCGCGGGAGACCAGGAGAGCGGAGGCCAGCCCGTGCCCACCCCCTACCGCAGCTACGTCAGCTACGTCGCCCTCGGTGACTCCTTCACCGAGGGCATGTGCGACGACCTGCTGCCCGACGGCCACTACCGGGGCTGGGCCGACCGGGTCGCCTCGGCGCTGGCCGCCGAGCGGGCTGGCGGGGAGTCTGCGGACACCGGCTTCCGGTACGCCAACCTCGCCGTCCGCGGCAAGCTGATCGGCCAGATCCACGACGAGCAGCTCGCCCCCGCCGTCGCGATGGGCGCCGAGCTGGTCACCCTGGCCGGCGGCTTCAACGACGTGCTGCGCCCCGGCTGCGACATCGGCGCGGTGGAGCGGCAGCTCGGCCGCTGCGCCGCCGAGCTGCGCGCCACCGGCGCCACCGTCGTGCTGTTCACCAGCACCGACCCCACCCGCCGCCTGGCGGGCAGCGCCCGGCTGCTGCCCGCCATCCTGCGGATGAAGGCCTTCGTCCAGGAGCTGGGCCGGCAGGACGGCTTCGCCGTGGTCGACCTGTTCTCCGCGCCCTGCTTCGACGACCGCCGGCTGTGGGCCGAGGACCGTCTGCACCTCTCGCCCGAGGGCCACTGCCGGGTCGCCGAGGGCGTCCTGGAGGCGCTCGGCCGCCCCGCGGCCTTCGACTGGCGCGCCCCGCTGCCCGCCGCCGCCCCGGCCGGCCGCGCCGAGCGGCTGCGCGCGGACGCCCGTTGGCTGGGCGCCCACCTCGGCCCGTGGATCGGCCGCCGCCTCACCGGCCGCTCCTCCGGCGACGGCCGCCCGGCGAAGCGGCCGGAGCTGCTGCCGTACCGCTGAGCGCCGCTAGCGCGCGTGGACGCCCGGCGCGTCGAGGACCAGGCTTGCCATGGGGGCGTGGGTGGTCCAGCCGAGCGCGGTGTAGAGCGCCTGCCCCTCCGGCGTGCCGACCAGCACGCCGGTGCGCGCGCCCCGCTCGTACGCGGCGGACTGGAGCGTGCGCATCACCAGGGCGCCCAGGCCCCGGCGGCGGTGCTCGGGCACGGTGGTGATCTGGTCCGGTACGGCCACCGGGCCGGCCAGGCCCGCCTGGCCGCGGGCCGCGAGGTGCCCGGCCCCGGTGCGCACCAGTGCCCGGAGCACCCCGCCCCGCTCCCAGGTGGTCACGGTGTACCCGGCCGGGGCCCCGGGCCGCTCGGCCGTGAGCGGGACGCTCATCAGGAAGCCCGGCGCGTCCAGGTGCCACCGCTCGTCCAGCCAGGGGCGCACGGTCGCGTCCTCGGCGAACAGCTTCAGCCAGGTGGTCGGCGCGGTGATCGTCTCGGCGAGCTTGCGGACCTCGGCCTCGGTCGGCTCGGGCAGCACGTGCCGGCCCACCTCGCCGACCGGCGCGCCGACGTCGATGCTCCAGCCCCAGGGCTGCTCGACGGGCTCGGCGGAGCCGCGCGAGACGGCCCAGCCCGAGATCCACATCCGGACCAGTTCCGTGACGTCCGGTTCCGGCATGCCGCCCACCCCCGCGTGTAATGGTCTCCAAGGCATTTCATAGCTTACCGACGCCGGGGGCCGTCCGGCCAGTAGGATTTCCGGGTTCACCGCGCCGCCTGGCGCCCCGCTGCTGGAAGGACCCCGGAACGTGCGCGAGACCGAGTCGCCGCAGGACCCCACGGCGGCCGCGCCGACCCCGCTCGAGTCCGACTGCGGCAGCTGCTTCGGGCTCTGCTGCGTCGCCCTGCCGTTCGCCGCGGGCAGCGACTTCGCCATGAACAAGGCGGCCGGCAGCGCCTGCCACAACCTGCAGACCGACTTCAGCTGCGGCATCCACGCCCAGCTGCGCGACCGGGGCTTCCAGGGCTGCACCGTCTACGACTGCTTCGGCGCCGGGCAGCGGGTCTCCCAGGTGACCTTCGGCGGCCGCAGCTGGCGCGAGGAGCCGGACACCGCCAAGCCGATGTTCGACGTCTTCCCGGTCGTGCGGCAGCTGCACGAACTGCTCCGGTACCTCACCGAGGCGATCGGCTTCACCGCCGCCGGCCCCCTCCACGACGAGCTGCGGCAGGCGCTGGCGGAGACCGACCGGCTGGCCGGCGGCACCCCCGAGGAGATCCTCGCCGTCGACGTCCCGGCCCACCGGCAGCGGGTCAGCGAGCTGCTGCTGCGGGCCGGCGAACTGGTCCGCGCCGCCGTCCCGCGCCGCCGCGAACTCCGGGGCGCCGACCTCTTCGGCGCCCGCCTGCGCGGCGCCGACCTGCGCGGGGCCAACCTGCGCGGCGCGCTGCTCGTCGCGGCCGACCTCGTCGGCGCGGACCTGCGCCTCGCCGACCTGGTCGGCGCCGACCTGCGGGACGCCGACCTGACCGGCGCGGACCTCACCACGGCCCTCTTCCTCACCCAGGCCCAGCTCAACGCCGCCCGCGGCGACGCCACCACCCGCCTTCCGGACGCCCTCACCCGGCCCACCCACTGGCCGGAGAAGGCCCCGGCGGCCGGGGCCCGTCCTGGCCGGGGCGGAGCCGGTCCCCGCGCCGGCCACTCCGGCAAGGGCGGCGGCCGGCCCGCCCGGGGCGGCCGCCGCCGGTAGCCGTCCGTTACTGGCCCACCCGGCCGTCGACGCACTCGCGCAGCAGGTCGGCGTGGCCGCAGTGGCGGGCGTACTCCTCGATCCGGTGCACCAGCAGCTCCCGGACCGCGATCCGGTCCTTCCCGATCCGCTCGCCCAGGTCCCGGTAGCCGTCCAACGCGGCGTCCAGCGCGGCCTGTTCGCGCTCCAGGTCGCGGAAAGCCGCGTCCACCACGGCCTGCTCGCCGACGGCCTCGTCGAAGTCCGCGTCCCGCCCGCCGTACAGCCTGGGCAGCGGCTCGGCGTCGGTGATCCAGTTCCGCCGGTCCCGCTCCACCTCGGCCAGGTGCCGGACCAGCCCGAGCAGCGACATCGTCGACGGCGGCACCGAGCGGCGGGCCAGCTGCTCCGGGGTCAGGCCGTCGCACTTCATCCGCAGGGTCAGCCGGTAGTTCGTCAGGTAGTCCTGGAGCGTGGCGAGTTCGCCCTCCGGTCCGGGGCCGTCGTGGTCGCGCGGGTCGTTCTCGGGGTCGGCCCACATGTCGGGGTGGACGGTGGCCTCGGTCCATCGCGCGGGTTGATCGATCATGCCGTGCATCGTCGTCCGTGGCCGATCCTCCGCGCCACGGTCTATCGCGCCTCCGACTCCCGGAGCAACCGGTCACCCGCCGCGCCGAAGGCGGCCCGGAGGACGGCGGCGGTCCTGGGCTGCTCCGGCGCTGCTGTCCGCCTCGCCGCTCATCACGACCCGGGGTGGAGCGGGTCCTCAGGCACCACTGCGGCGATCCGCACGGTCGGGGGCCAGGGCGGTCCGGGGGGCGAACGCGTGCACGACGTTCACAGCCGGGCGACCGGCTGCCGGGTCCCCCTCGATGCGGGTCGAGTAGAGCTCGACCCGCTGCGGGCCTTCGGTGACTGTGCGGATGTGGCGACCGAGCCGGGGTCGGCGTTCGAGTTCGGCGCGCAGCGCCTCCAGGGCCTCGGTGACGTCGAGTTCCTTGGCCCGCAGGGCGGCGCGATCGGTGACGGCCGCGACTGCCGGGCCGACCGGATCGCCCTGGTCGTGCGGCTCGCTCACTCGGTGCCCTGCCGGATCAGCAGGTCGTCCACGGCCTCGTTCACGGCGTCGGTCGCCTCGCGATCGGCCGCGAGCAGCACCCGGCCCCGGTAGGCGGCGACGATCTCGGCGACCGTGACCAGGTCGACCACCTTGCCGACCTCCCCCACCTGGCCGAGCTGGTCGACCGGTACCCGGCGGAGCAACTGCTCGGCGAGCTCGGCGTCCAAGCGCTGCGCGTCGCCGGGGTAGCCGTGTCCGGCCCGTAGCGCGGCCCGCAGTTCCTGAACCGTGTCCATCGGCGGCAGGCCCAAGCGGCCCCCGCCGTGCCCGTGTTCGGTGGGCTGGGCGGTCATGTCCCACCAACCCCTTCCTCGTCGGCTCACCCGGCGCCGGGGCCGGGCCCTGTGCTGCCTACGGTAGCCGCCTCGGGCCGGTTCGTGGCCCCGCACCTGGCGATGTGCTAGGGGCGGGGGCCGTCGGTCAGGGGGTGCGGCTCAGTCGGTCAGCAGCCGGGCGCGCAGGGTGTCGATCTGGGCGCGGTCGATGCCGAGGGTGCTGGTGAGGTAGGCCTCGACCGAGCCGTGGCGGGCGGCGAGGTCGGCGAGGGCGAGCCGGATGACGGTCTCCGGGGCGCGTCCGTAGCCGGGCCAGCGCAGGGTGCGGCCGGGGTGGGCGGCGTGCCATTCGGCGAGGAGGTGCGGGGTGGCGAGCTCGGTGAGGGCGAAGTCGGCGGCGATGTCGTCCTCGCCGACGCCGAGCAGGGTGTGCAGCAGGGCGCCGATCAGGCCGGTGCGGTCCTTGCCGGAGGCGCAGTGGAAGACCACCGGGGCCTCGGCGGCCGTGATCACGTCCAGGGCCTGGCGGATCTCCTTCACCCCGTCCTCGGCGACCTCGGCGAAGCGGTCGGCGAGGTAGCGCCAGGGGTCGAGCTCCGGGTCGATCTCGGCCTGGTCGTACGGGCGGTGCTCGATCGAGAGGTTGTGGTACTCCAGGCCCTCGAACTCGGGCACCCGGCCCTTGGCGGCGATCTCCCAGGGGTAGCGCAGGTCGATGACCGTCCGCACCCCGAGGGCCCGGAGCCGGTCGAGGTCCTCGGGGGAGCGGAGCTTGCCGAGCGAGTCGGAGCGGTAGACCAGCCCCCACCGGACGGACCGCCCGCCGGCGGCCGGGTAGCCGCCCAGGTCGCGGAAGTTGTGCAGGGCATCGAAGGAGAGGTGACGCGTTGTCATGCGCGCACTCTAGCCAGCGGGGTACCGGGGCCGACGGCCGCTACCCGGCGGCCGGGCCGTAGCCGTGGGCGAGCAGCTCGAAGGCGCGGGTGGCGTCCTCGGCGGCCTCGGCGTGCAGGTCGTCGGCGGTGCGGCCGTCCTGGACGCGGCGCCAGTTGTGCAGGGCGAGGACCCGCTGGGTGGCGGTGACCTGGGCCGCGAGCAGCACGGCGGTGAGCTCGCGGGGCTCGGGGAGATCGGGGAGGTCGGCGGCCTCGCGCAGGGCGTCGGCCAGCGACCGCTCGGCGCGGGCCACGTACTCGCCGACCCGGGCGGCCAGGCTGGGGGTGCCGTAGACCAGGGCGGTGAAGGCGAGGACGGCCGGGTGGTCGTTGAGGCCGGTGACCGGGTCGCGCCGGGCGAGGCCCGCCAGGAAGTCCCGCAGCAGCGCGTCCAGCACCGGCTCGCCGGGCAGCCGGCCGCGGACCACCTCGGCGGCCTGCTCCTGGTGGTCGGCGAAGCGGTGGACGACCAGGTCCTCCTTGCTGGGGAAGTAGGAGAACAGCGTCGGCTTGGACACCTCGGCGGCCGCCGCGACGTCCGCCACCGACACCCGGTCGAAGCCGTGCTCCAGGAAGAGCCCGATGGCCGCTTCCGAGATGGCCCGCCGGGTCCGCTCCTTCTTCCGCTCCCGCAGTCCGCTCATGCCGGACAGGCTAACAGCGCGGATTGACCGGGGCAGGTTTCTGACCCGGTCGCCCGGCTGGCGTGTCGCGCCGGACGCCCGGACCGGCGCGGCCTGCGGCACGTCCGACTACTCTGACTGCTCCGACGGCTGGAAGGCCGCCCCCTCCTCCTGTCGGAAGTCCGCCCCCACGGCTTCGAGGTACGCGCCGAAGGCCGCCCCCAGGTCGGAGACGTGCAGGTCGACGACGACCTCCTCGCCCTCCCAGCGGCCGCGCTCCTCGATCCCGAGGCCGATCAACGCCAGATCGCCGGCCCACTCCCGCAGCTGGTACTCCTCACGCGTCTCCTCGCCGAGCTCGTCTCCCGATTCGTCACGCTCCCAGGCGTCCACCGCGGCCTGGGCCACGGCCCTGGGCAGCCGCAGGGTGACCAGGTCGACCTGGAGGTGCACCTGCTTCCCGATCTCCGCCAGCACCTTCGAGTCCTCCCGGTACCGGGCGTACTCCTCCTGATCCACCATGCGGCGAGGCTACTCGCACCACCGCACCCGCCTCGACCGAATAACCCGACGGAGCCGCCCGGGCTCCTAGACGCTGCGGTCGGCGAGCACCTCGCGGACGACGTGGCGGGCGTTGGCGGTCAGGGCCTGGTCGGTGTGGCGGTAGTACGGGATCGTCACCAGGGCGATGGAGAACGCCCAGGCGCGGCCGCGGGCCCACATGGCCTCGTCCGCGCGCAGGGCGGCGCGGAAGGCCGGACGGGCGGCGGCGGGCAGCAGGTTCCAGGCCGGGATCAGGTCGGCGGTCGGGTCGCCGACGCCCATCAGGGCGAAGTCCAGGACGGCGGAGAGCCGGCCGGTGCGGGCGAGCAGCAGGTTGCCGGGGGTGAGGTCGCCGTGCTGCCAGACCGGCGGGCCGGCGTACTCGGGCAGGCGAAGTGCCTTGTCCCACAGGGCGGTTGCCGCCGCCGTGTCGATCGAGCCGGCGAGCTGGGCGATGGCCGCGCGGGTGGCGCCGTCCCGGGAGGCGAGCGGGACGCTGCGCTGGGCGGGCGGGGCGTCAGCCGGGTCGACGGCGCGCAGGGCGTTGACGAAGCCGGCCAGGTCGCGGGCCAGGCCCTCGGGCGCGGCCAGCGCCCCGACCGCCGGGTTGGCGCCGTCCAGCCAGTGCAGCACCGACCACTCCCACGGGTAGCCGGCGGCGGGCCGGCCGACCGCGAGCGGCGCCGGGACGGGCAGCGGCAGCCGCGGCGCCAGCCGGGACAGCCACTGCCGCTCCCGGCGCGGGCCCCCGGCGGCCCACTCCACCCGGGGCAGCCGGACGGCGAGTTCGGGCCCGAGGCGGAACATCGCGTTGTCCGCCCCGGGGGCCGGGACGGGGGTGACGGGGAGGCGCTCCCACTGCGGGAACTGGGCGGAGATCAGCCGCCGCACCAGGGCCGCGTCGACCACCGGTCCGTCGGGGTGCATCCGGGTGGCAGCGCACATGACCGCGAGCGTACAGCGTCGATCGTTTCCGTTCAGCGGGATTCCCGAACTGCGCACACCCGAAGGGCCGTTCGACGGCCGACCCCCGGCAGGGGCGGCGGCCGACCCGGCGCAGGAGCAGCGCCGCACCGGGCCAGGAGCAGCGCGCCACGCCCGGCCGCTGCGGGTGCGGCCGGGCGCCGTCGTCGGCACCTGCCAGAATGCAGGGCGTACGGCGTAAACACTGATGGAGAAGGTGACCGGCTTCGTGACCACGCCAGTCGAGCAGGGGGCCAGGCAGGCCCAGCAGGCGATCGAGCGGAAGATCGCGGAGGAACTGGGCGTCCGCGAGGGGCAGGTGAAGGCGGCTGTCGACCTGCTCGACGGCGGCGCGACCGTCCCCTTCGTGGCCCGCTACCGCAAGGAGGTCACCGGCTCCCTCGACGACGCCCAGCTGCGCGCCCTGGAGGAGCGGCTGCGCTACCTGCGCGAGCTGGAGGACCGCCGGGCGGCCGTCCTGGAGTCGATCGAGGCCCAGGGCAAGCTGGACGACGCGCTGCGCGCCCAGGTGCTCGCCGCCGACTCCAAGGCCCGGCTGGAGGACATCTACCTGCCGTTCAAGCCGAAGCGGCGCACCAAGGCGCAGATCGCCCGCGAGGCCGGCCTGGAGCCGCTGGCGGACACCCTGCTCGCCGACCCGGGCCAGGACCCGGCCGCGCTGGCCGCCCGGTACGTCAACGAGTCGGTCGCGGACGGCGCCGCCGCGCTGGAGGGCGCCCGGGCGATCCTGGTCGAGCGCTTCGGCGAGGACGCCGACCTGGTCGGCTCGCTGCGCGAGCGGATGTGGACCCGCGGTCGGCTGGTCGCGAAGGTCCGCGACGGCAAGGAGGGCGACGGCGCCAAGTTCGCCGACTACTTCGACTTCGCCGAGCCGTACACCAAGCTCCCCTCGCACCGCATCCTGGCGATGCTGCGCGGCGAGAAGGAGGAGGTGCTCGACCTCGAACTCTCCCCGTACGACGGCGAGTCCGAGGGCGACCTGCCCGGCGGGAACGACTACGAGCAGCGGATCGCGGCCCGCTTCGGCATCGCCGACCGCGGCCGCCCGGCCGACAAGTGGCTCGGCGACACCGTCCGCTGGGCCTGGCGCACCCGCGTCCTGGTCCGGCTCGGCATCGACCTGCGCGCCCGGCTGCGCGCCGAGGCCGAGGAGGAGGCGGTGCGGGTCTTCGCCGCCAACCTGCGCGACCTGCTGCTCGCCGCCCCGGCCGGCACCCGCGCCACCATGGGCCTGGACCCGGGCTTCCGCACCGGGGTGAAGGTCGCCGTGGTGGACGCCACCGGCAAGGTCGTCGCGTACGACACGATCTACCCGCACCAGCCCGCCAACAAGTGGGACGCGGCCCTGGCCACCCTGGCGGCGCTGGCGCGGAAGCACGACGTCGACCTGGTCGCGATCGGCAACGGCACCGCCTCCCGGGAGACCGACAAGCTCGCCGAGGACCTGCTCAAGCGCCACCCCGAGCTGAAGCTCACCAAGGCGATGGTCAGCGAGGCCGGCGCCTCGGTCTACTCGGCCTCCGCCTTCGCCTCGCAGGAGCTGCCGGACCTGGACGTGTCGATCCGCGGCGCGGTCTCGATCGCCCGCCGGCTCCAGGACCCGCTGGCCGAGCTGGTCAAGATCGACCCCAAGTCGATCGGCGTCGGCCAGTACCAGCACGACCTGAGCGAGGTGAAGCTCTCCCGCTCGCTGGACGCCGTGGTCGAGGACTGCGTCAACGCCGTCGGCGTGGACGTCAACACCGCCTCGGCGCCGCTGCTCACCAGGGTCTCCGGGATCACCGGCACGCTGGCCGACAACATCGTGGCCCACCGCGACGCCAACGGCCCGTTCCGCACCCGCAAGCAGCTCAAGGACGTCGCCCGGCTCGGCCCCAAGGCCTTCGAGCAGTGCGCCGGCTTCCTGCGCATCCCCGGCGGCGACGACCCGCTGGACGCCTCCAGCGTGCACCCGGAGGCCTACCCGGTGGTGCGCCGGATCCTGGCCGCGACCGGCGGGGAGCTGCGCGAGCTGATCGGCAACGGCGCCGCGCTGCGGGCACTGAGGCCCGCCGACTTCGCCGACGACACCTTCGGCGTCCCGACCGTCACCGACATCCTCGGCGAGCTGGACAAGCCGGGCCGCGACCCGCGCCCGGCCTTCCGCACCGCGACCTTCAAGGAGGGCGTCGACAAGATCGGCGACCTGGAGGTCGGCATGGTGCTGGAGGGCGTGGTCACCAACGTCGCCGCCTTCGGGGCCTTCGTGGACGTGGGCGTCCACCAGGACGGGCTGGTGCACGTCTCGGCGCTGTCGAAGAACTTCGTCAAGGACCCGCGCGAGGTGGTCAAACCCGGCGACATCGTCAAGGTCCGGGTGCTCTCGGTGGACGTGCCGCGCAAGCGGATCGGGCTGACCCTGCGGCTGGACGACGAGGTCGGGCGCGAGCGCGGCGGGGACCGGGGGGACCGCGGGGAGCGCGGCGACCGCCAGGCCCGCCCGCCGCGCCAGGAGCGCCGCGGTGGCGGCCAGGGCGGGGGCCAGGGCGGCGGTCAGGACCGGCGCGGGGGCGGCGGCCAGGGCGGACGCGACCGGGGCGGCTCCGGCGTCGGCGCCCCGGCCAACAGCGCCATGGCGGACGCGCTGCGCCGGGCCGGTCTGACCGGTGGCGGCGACGGCGGCTCGGGCGACCGGCGCTCCGGGCGGCGCTGACCGCGCGCGGACGGACCGACGGGTGCGATGATGGCCCCCGGCCTCACTAAGGGACCATGCTGTCATGATCAGTGTGGTTACCTGCCACCACATAGCGGACCGGCCGGGAGTTC
>NZ_JBEXJK010000194.1:0-15114 GCF_040609095.1 Kitasatospora sp. NPDC004799 | reverse complement strand
GCAGCAGCGGCTTGCCCAGCTCCCGGGCCCGACTCCCGGCCTCCAGCAGGGCGGCGGCGATCTCCGGGTCGTCCGAGTGCCGGGGTGCCCGCCGGGGCCGCTGGGGTGCGGGGAGCGGCAGTACTTCGGGGCGGGGCTGCTGGCGCTGCCCCGGTGACGGGGGTGGCCGGGGCGGGGAAGGACGGGGTGTCCGGGCGGGGAGAGGGGCGGGGAAAAGGAGGTGACGGGGAGGCGGGGCGGGGGTGAGGATCGCGGCATGGGCGATTCGGACGGGGCCGTGTTCCTGACGACTGACCGGTTGGTGCTGCGGCGCTTCACCACGGAGGACGTGGACCGTCTCGTGGAGCTGGACGGCGACCCGGAGGTGATGCGCTTCCTCACCGGGGGGAGGCCGAGCGCGCGGGAGTGGGTCGAGCGGGAGCTGCTGCCGGAGTACCTGGAGCACTACCGGCGGTACGGCGACCTGGGCTGGTGGGCGGCCGAGGAGCGGGCGGGCGGGACGTTCCTGGGCTGGTTCGAGTTCCGGCCGACGCGGGAGGGGGAGCGCGCGGAGGTCGAGCTCGGGTACCGGTTGCGGCGGGCCGCGTGGGGGCGCGGCTACGCGACGGAGGGGGCGCGGGCGCTGGTCCGGCGCGGGTTCGCGGAGCTGGGGGTGGAGCGGGTCGTGGCGTACACGATGGCGGTGAACGCGGGCTCGCGGCGGGTGATGGAGAAGAGCGGGCTGTCGTACGTCCGGACGTTCCGCGAGGACTACCCGGAGGCGATCGCCGGCAGCGAGCACGGTGAGGTCGAGTACGCGGTGACGGCGGGGGAGTGGCGGGCCCGGTCCGGGATACTGGGGGCATGAGGCTGACGGAGTTCTGGCGACGGATGTACGCGCACTTCGGGGAGGCGTACGCGGAGTCGTTCGCGACCGACCACGTGATGAGCGAGCTGGGCGGCCGGACGGTGCGGCAGGCGCTGGAGGCGGGCTGGGAGGCCAAGGACGTCTGGCGCGTGGTCTGCGACACCCAGGGGGTCTCCGGGGTGCTGCGCTGAGTCCCGGCGCCCGGGGGCATGCGACAGACTGTTCGGGTGACAAGTAGCGCGGAACAGAAGAATTCGGACGAGCAGGGTGTCGACGGCGCTCCGGCGGGCGGGGGGTCCTGGGGCGGGATGCCGCGCTGGCTGCCGCGGGCGATGGTGCTGTTCCTGGTTCTGGTCGGGCTGTTCCAACTCGCGGACTGGGCGTTCCGGCAGCTGATCGACCTGTTCGTGATGCTGTTGGTGTCGTTCTTCCTGTCGTTGGCGCTGGAGCCGGCCGTGGACCGGATGGCGGCGCGGGGGGTGCGCCGGGGGGTCGGGACCTTCCTGGTGTTCGTGGCGGTCGGGGTCGCGGTGGTGGGCTTCGTCGCCGCGCTCGGCACGCTGCTGGTCGACCAGGTGGCGAAGATCGCCGGGGACCTGCCGCACCTGGTCGACAACCTGATCGGCTGGGTCAACCGGACCTTCCACCAGGACCTCTCGCTGGGCGAGTTGCAGAATCGGTTGCTCAAGGATTCCGGCGCGATCGAGAGCTACGTCCAGCAGGCCGCCGACAACGCCTGGGGCGTCTCCTCCACCCTGATCGGCGGGCTCTTCAAGGCCTTCACGGTCGGGTTGTTCACCTTCTACTTCACCGCCGAGGGCCCGCGGGTGCGCCGGACGGTCTGCTCGATGCTGCCGCCCGCCAAGCAGGCCGAGGTGCTGCGGGCCTGGGAGATCGCGCTCGCCAAGACCGGCGGCTACCTGTACTCCCGGGCGCTGCTCGCGGTGGTGTCGTCCGCCGGGCACTGGGTGATGTTCGAGCTGCTGGGCCTGCCGTACGCGGCGGCGCTGGCGATCTGGGTGGGCGTCATGTCGCAGTTCGTGCCGACCCTCGGGACCTACCTGGCCGGGGCCCTGCCGGTGCTGGTGGCGCTGACGGTGGAGCCGGTGGACGCGCTCTGGGTGCTCGGCTTCGTGGTGGTCTACCAGCAGATCGAGAACTACCTGCTGCAGCCGCGGATCACCGCGCGGACGGTGGACGTGCACCCGGCGCTGGCCTTCGGCTCGGTGATCGCGGGCGCGGCGCTGCTCGGCGCGGTGGGCGCGGTCATCGCGATCCCGGCGGCGGCGACGCTCCAGGGCTTCGTGGGGACGTACGTGCGGCGGTACGAGGTGGCGACCGACCCGCGGATCGACCGGGGCGAGCAGCGGCGGGCCCGTCGGGAGCTGCGCCGGGAGGCGGCCCGGAGGCTGCGCCGGATGGTCGGCGGGGACGGGGCGGGGCCCGGGGAGTGACCCGGGGGGCGCCGTCCCCGGGGTGGACCCGGGGGCGGCACCGCCCCGACGTGCGACGCTTGAATCGAACAGATGTTCTTTGTACTCTCCGGCGAAGAGTTTTCCACAGGCCTTGCCCGGTCGGGCCCGTTTGTCAGTGGGACGCGCTAGCGTCGAGGACGATGAAGCGCACAGCACAGAACCCGAGGGAAAAAGCCATGGCAGGTACGGACCGCGAGAAGGCCCTTGAGACCGCTCTCGCCCAGATCGAGCGGCAGTTCGGCAAGGGCTCGGTGATGCGCCTCGGCGAGAAGGCCAACGAGCCGGTCGAGGTGATCTCCACCGGGTCCACCGCCCTGGACGTCGCCCTCGGGGTCGGCGGCATCCCGCGCGGCCGCGTGATCGAGATCTACGGCCCCGAGTCCTCCGGTAAGACCACCCTGACCCTGCACCTGGCCGCCAACGCCCAGCGGGCCGGCGGCACGGTCGCGTTCGTCGACGCGGAGCACGCGCTCGACCCGGAGTACGCCAAGAAGCTCGGCGTGGACACCGACGCCCTGCTGGTCAGCCAGCCGGACACCGGTGAGCAGGCGCTGGAGATCACCGACATGCTGATCCGCTCCGGCGCGATCGACCTGGTGATCATCGACTCGGTCGCGGCGCTCGTCCCGCGCGCCGAGATCGAGGGCGAGATGGGCGACTCGCACGTCGGTCTGCAGGCCCGGCTGATGAGCCAGGCGCTGCGCAAGATCGCCGGTGCGCTGAACCAGTCGAACACCACCGCGATCTTCATCAACCAGCTGCGCGAGAAGATCGGTGTGATGTTCGGTTCGCCGGAGACCACGACCGGTGGCCGGGCGCTGAAGTTCTACGCCTCGGTCCGTCTCGACATCCGCCGGATCGAGACCCTGAAGGACGGCACGGAGGCGGTCGGCAACCGCACCCGCGTCAAGGTGGTCAAGAACAAGGTCGCCGCGCCGTTCAAGCAGGCCGAGTTCGACATCCTCTACGGCGTGGGCATCAGCCGCGAGGGTGGCCTGATCGACATGGGTGTGGAGCACGGCTTCATCCGCAAGTCGGGCGCCTGGTACACCTACGAGGGCGACCAGCTCGGCCAGGGCAAGGAGAACGCCCGCAACTTCCTGCGGGACAACCCGCAGCTCGCCGACGAGATCGAGCGGAAGATCAAGGGCAAGCTCGGCATCGGCCCGAAGCTGGAGGAGCCGGCCGAGGGCGCGGCCGAGGCCGCCGCCACCGACGGCGCCGCCAAGCCGATCACCGCGACCGCCACCAAGACGGCCGCGGCGAAGAAGACGGCGGCGGCCAAGGCCTGAGCCGTTGACGCAGTACGACACGGTGGGCGGCGGCCAGGTGGTCCCGGAGGACGACGACTACGGGCCGCCGGACTGGTTCGCCGCGGTCGCGGAGGAGCCGGAACCCGAGCCGGAACCGGAGCCGGAACCCGTGGCCGCGAGGCCCCGGGGAACGCGCTCGCGGCGCGACCGCCGGTCCACCACGCAGGGGGCATCCGGCCCTGAGCCGGAGTTCGACCTGGCTCCGGCCCGGGCGCGGCGCGGCGCGGCACCCGGGCCGGAGTCGGCGGAGGTCCCGGTCGAGGCACTCGGCCTGGTCTCCGCCTCCGAGCTGCCCACCGGCCGCCGCCGGCGGCGTTCGGCCATGGCGGCCGAGGACGTCGAGGCGACCGGGCCCGCTCCGGCACCGGCGGTCGTGGAGAGCGGCGGGAGCGAGGCCTTCGGTCGTGTGGGCGCGGCCGCTCCGGCCTCCCGTCGGGGCACGCGCCGGGGCCGTTCCGCCGGGCCGTCCGGGGAGGAGGGCGCCGGCCGCACCTCCCGGAAGCAGGCCGAGGAGTCGCTCGATCCGGAGAGCCGCGCCCGGGACATCTGCCTGCGGCTGCTGACCGGCGCCGCCAAGACCCGCAAGCAGCTCGCCGACGCCCTGCGCAAGCGGGAGATCCCGGACGAGGTCGCCGACGAGGTGCTCACCCGGCTCGAAGAGGTCGGGCTGATCGACGACGCGGCCTTCGCCGCGGCCTGGGTGGAGTCCCGGCACGCCGTGCGGGGCCTGTCCCGGCGGGCGCTGGCCCAGGAGCTGCGCACCAAGGGCGTCGCCGCCGACCTGGTCGAGCAGGCCGTCGCCCAGCTCGACCACGACGACGAGACGGACGCGGCCCGGGCCCTGGTCGAGCGCAAGCTGCGGTCCACCCGGGGGTTGGACCCCCAGGTGCGCACCCGGCGGTTGGTCGGGATGCTGGCCCGGCGCGGCTACTCCGAGGGGCTGGCCTTCCGGGTGGTGCGCAGCGCGCTGGAGGAGGAGCCGGACCCTGGGCCGTACGGCTAGGACAGGCTAGGACGCGCCCCGGCTGGGGGAGTCCACCTGCTCGGGCGCGGGCTGCTCGGCCGGGTCGGGGGCCGGGGTGAGGGTGGCCGGGCCGCCGCGGGCGTGGTCGGCGAGGGCGAGCAGCTCCTCGGCGACGGCGCCCTGGGTGACGCCGACCAGGTGGCCGTCCGGGCGGATCAGCAGGACGGTGTGCGGACCGGCGCCCGGGTAGTCCTCGGTGACCAGCACCTCGGCCGGGACGGGCAGGGCGGCGGCCACCTCGGCGAGGCGGGGCATCAGGCCGGCGCCGAGCCAGTGCTCGGAGGACCAGACGGCGGTGCCGGGGGCGACCAGCAGCAGCAGGAAGGTGGTGCCGAGCCGGGCGTGCAGGTGGTCGGGGGTGCCGTCGTCGGCGAGCACCGGCAGGTCCGGCACGAGCACGCCGGGGGCGGTGGCGGGCAGCAGTTCGCTGAGTGAGGTGGTGCCGCGCGCGCCGCGCTGCACCGGGACCCGGCCGGGGACGCCGGAGGGCGCCGCCGGGTAGGCGGGCGCGCCGCCGAAGCGGCCGGTGCCGAGCTGGCCGTCGGCGAGCAGCGGGGCGTGCTTGCGGAAGCCGCCGACCAGCAGCGAGCGCCGGGTCTGCTGCCAGCCGCGCAGCGGGCGCAGCAGCGGCATGGACTGGTCGACCGCGCGCAGCCGGGCACCGACCGCCCCGCGCCGCTCGGCCTCGTAGCCGTCCAGTAGTGAGCCGCCGGGCTGCGGCCCGCCGGAGTGGAGGTGCCAGGCGAGGGCGAGCCGCCAGGCGAGGTTGTCGGCGTCGCGCAGCCCGTCCGTGAGGTTCTGCATGCCGAGCGCGCCGTGCAGGTGGGCGGCGTCGCCGGCCAGGAAGCAGCGGCCGACCCGGAAGCGGGCGGCGAGCCGCTGCTGGGCGGTGTGGTCGGCGGCGGCCAGCAGTTCGAACCGGGGCAGCTCGCCGCACCAGCCGGTGAGGGTGGAGGTGACCCGGGTGAGCAGGGTGTCGCCGGTGACGATGCCGGGCCAGGTGGCGTGCGGGTCGACCGTCTCGGTGGCGGCGGGCCGGCCGGGGGGCAGCCGCCAGTCGAGCCGCCAGACGCCGTCCGGCAGCGGACGGGCGGAGGCCTCGCGGTCGCCCCGCCAGGGCGGCTCGCGGTGCAGCCGGGCGCCGTCGAAGGGCAGGTCGACCCGGACGGTGGCGATGGCGTTGCGGTCGACCGCCGGGCGGCCGGGGAAACGGATCTTCAGGAGTTTGCGGACGGCGGATCTGGCGCCGTCGCAGCCGACCAGGTGGCTGCCGCGCCACCAGGTACTGGAGCCGTCCTGGGTGCCCGTGGTGCGGACGCTGACGCCGTCCCGGTCCTGTTCGAGTTCGACGACCCGGCTGAGCGGGACCAGCTTGATCAGCGGGGTGCCGGTGAGGGCGTCGCGCAGCCCGCGCTGGAGGCGGTGCTGGGGCAGGTGGAAGGTGGGCGAGTCGGTGAGGTCGATCCGCAGCACCTCCTGGCGGCGGCGCCAGATGGCGAAGGAGTCCCACAGCGCGGAGTCCGAGACGGCCCGCGGGTAGCCGATCCGGGTCAGGAAGGCGGCGGTGTCGGCGCCGAGCACGAGGCTGCGCGGGCCCTCGGGGCAGAGCCCGGAGCCCTCGTCCAGGACGACGGTGGGCACCTCGTGCCGGGCCAGGGCGAGGGCCAGGGCCAGACCGACCGGTCCGGCCCCGACCACGATCACCGGGTCCATGAGGGAACCTCCGGGCACGAACCGGCCGATCGGCCGGCGTCAGTTACCGCTGCCGCATATGCCGCGTGGATGCTCCCGGGAGGTGTCACGAAGAGCAATGCAACAGTTCACCTGCGTGTCCGTCAAGCAGAAGCTGAAGTGCGCCGGTTCGCGCCGCGACGGCCGCGTGCTTCGATCCAGCGTGCGAGCGCGGTCAGCAGCAGGCACATCGCGATGTAGATCGGGCCGATCACCAGGACCACGGGGATGTAGGGGAAGCCCGCGGCGTTGATCGGCTGGCTGGCGATCGCCTTACCGACGAACAGCAGCTCGTGGTAGGTGATGATGAAGCCGAGCGAGGTGTCCTTGAGGGTGACGACCAGCTGGCCGATCATCGAGGGCAGCATCGAGCGGACGGCCTGCGGCACCAGGATCGACATCATCACCTGGGTCTTGCGCATGCCGAGCCCGTAGGCCGCCTCGCCCTGGCCGCGCGGGACGGCGTTGACGCCGCTGCGGATGATCTCGGCCTGGACCGCCCCGTTGTAGAGGGTGAGGCCGAGCACCAGCGCCCACATCGGCTGCTGGGCGAAGAAGGCGTAGTAGAGCCCGACGATCAGGATCAGCAGCGGCATCGCCCGGAAGAACTGGGTGAAGGCCGTGCAGAACCAGCGGACCGGCCGGTGGTCGGAGAGCTGACCGGCCGCCAGCAGGGCGCCCAGGGTGAGCGAGAACAGCGCGGCCAGCCCGAAGGCCTCCAGCGTGGACAGCAGGCCGTCCACGATCCGCTGCTGGACGTAGGTGTACTGGAAGGCGTCCCAGAGGCCCGGGTCGAACTGGCCGTTCTCGTCCAGCGCGCTGAAGACGTACCAGAGGAGGCCGGCGATGCCGAGCACCGAGAGCACGCCGAAGGCGCGGTACCGGGTGCGGGCCCGGGGGCCGGGGGCGTCGTAGAGGACGCTGGCCGAGGCCTGGCGCTGCAAAATGCTCATCGGGCCACCGCCAGTCGGGATTCCAGGAAGCGGAAGAACGTGGCGACCGTCGCGCTGATCAGCAGGTAGGCGCAGGCCACCCAGAAGAAGATGGCGAAGATCGAGTAGCCGCGCTCGGAGAAGGTCTGCTGGGCGCTGTACAGCTCGGTGACGCTGAACGCGCCGGCGATCGCCGAGTTCCTGGGCAGGGCGATGAACACGCTGCTCATCGGGCCCAGGACGGTCCGGGCGGCCTGCGGCAGGACGACCAGGGTCAGCGTCTGGCCGAAGGTCATGCCGAGGCTGCGGGCGGCCTCCGCCTGGCCGAGCGGCACGGTGTTGATGCCGGAGCGGATCACCTCGCAGACGAACGAGGCGGTGTACCCGCCGAGCGCCAGCACCGCGAACACCAGGTGGCTGAAGTGCACGCCCAGCGGCGGAAGTCCGAAGGTGACGGCGAAGAACAGCAGGGTCAGCGGGGTGTTGCGGAAGAGCGTCACCCAGGTGGTGCCGAAGGCGCGCAGGACCGGTACCGGGGAGACCCGGAAGGCCGCCAGCAGGGTGCCCAGCAGCAGGGCGAGCAGCGCGCTGAGCGCGCTCACCTCGATCGTCTGTAGGAAGCCGTCGCGGAACAACGCGAAGTTGTCGTCCTCGAACAGGAACCCCATCCGGCGGCCCTCCTCTCAGTTCATGGTCGGGAAACCGACGTACGGCGGGTGGATCAGTAGCGGTCGAGGGCCGGGACGTCCGGCGCCGCGGAGCCGGAGGCGCCCAGGGTCGCGTCGTACGCCTTCTTCCAGTCGCCGTTGTCCTCGTGGGCCTTCAGGGCGTCGTTGATCGCGTCGCGCAGCGCCTTGTCGTCCTTGTTGAGGCCGACGCCGTAGTTCTCCTTGGTGAACGGCTTGCCGACGACCTTGAGCTTGGGGGCGTACTTGGAGGCGTAGCCCTTGAGGATCGCGTCGTCGGTGGTGACCGCGTCGACCTCGCCGGACATCAGCTTCTCGACGCAGGCCGAGTAGGTGTCGAACTGGGTGACCTTCGGGTTGTACTGCTGGATGTTCTTGATCGAGGTCGAGCCGGTGGCGGTGCAGACGTTCTTGCCGCTGGTGCTCTCCGCGCCGGTGATCGCGGTGTTGTCGGCCTTCACCAGCAGGTCCTGGCCGGCGATGTAGTACGGGCCGGCGAAGGAGACGGACTTCTTGCGCTCGTCGTTGATGCTGTAGGTGCCGACGTAGAAGTCGATCTGGCCCTTGGCGATGGCCGGCTCGCGCTGCGAGGAGACCAGGGTCTGCCACTTGATCTGCTGCGGGGTGAAGCCGAGGTCGGCGGCGATCATCTTGGCGATCTCGATGTCGAAGCCGCTGCGGTCGCCGCTGGCGACGTCCTCCCAGCCGAGGTTCGGCTGGTCGGCCTTGGCACCGATGATCAGCTGGCCGCGCTTCTTGGCCTCGGCGAGCACCGCGGAGTCGATCTTGACGTCGGTCTTGACCGTGTAGCTCGGCAGCTTCGGGGCGTTGCCGCCGCTGCTCGCGGCGGTGGCACCGGGGGTGCCGTCCTTGCCGCAGGCGGCGGTGGCGGTGAGCGCGACGGCACAGAGCGCGACGGCGAGGGTGCGGGACGTCCTCATGAGGGTTCTCCTGGGGGTGGGCCGCGGTGTCAACCGGGCACTGGCGTCTGGAAGTCGTACACGGACAGGGCCGGCCGGCACCGTTGCCGGGGGCGGCCCCGCTGGTCTCGAAGCGTCAGTGGTGGAGGATCTTCGAGAGGAAGTCCTTGGCGCGGTCGGAGCGCGGCGCGGTGAAGAAGGCGTCCGGGGTGTTCTGCTCGACGATCTTCCCGTCGGCCATGAACAGCACCCGGTTGGCGGCGGAGCGGGCGAAGCCCATCTCGTGGGTGACCACGACCATGGTCATCCCGTCCGCGGCCAGCTGGCGCATGACCTCCAGCACCTCGTTGACCATCTCCGGGTCCAGCGCCGAGGTGGGCTCGTCGAAGAGCATCACCTTGGGCTTCATCGCCAGCGCCCGGGCGATCGCCACGCGCTGCTGCTGGCCGCCGGAGAGCTGGGCCGGGAACTTGTCCGCCTGAGCGCCGACGCCGACCCGCTCGAGCAGCTCCCGGGCGGTCTTCTCGGCCTCCGGGCGGGGCACCTTGCGCACCTTGACCTGGCCGATGACCACGTTCTCCAGCACGGTCTTGTGCGCGAACAGGTTGAAGCTCTGGAACACCATGCCGACCTCGGCGCGCAGCCGGGCCAGCTCCTTGCCCTCGTCGGGCAGTGGCCGGCCGTCGATCGTGATCGTGCCGGAGTCGATCGTCTCCAGTCGGTTGATCGTCCGGCAGAGCGTCGACTTGCCCGAGCCGGACGGGCCGATCAGCACGACCACCTCGCCCTGGGTGATCTCGAGGTCGATGTCCTGCAGTACGTGCAGTGCGCCGTAGTGCTTGTTGACGTTGCTCAGCACGACCAGTGGGGCGGCTGCGGGGGTGGAGTCCTCGACCGGGCTCTCGGTCATCGCGCCTGCTCCCTCTGTCGTCGAATGGCCTGCCCGAGAAGTCTCAACTCCCTTGGGAGGCAGTGGTGGTACGAATCCGGGGGCCGCGGCCGGCGGAGCCGCAGCCCCCGGTGGGCCGACCATAGGAGCCGTGACCGCGCGCCGTCAGCCGATCTGAGCGGAACTTGAGGATCACGAAACGGCCACACGGCGCCCACCCGCTGTTCGCGCGGCCGCCGACGGGGCATGTCACAGCGGGAATCCGCTCCGGTGCTCCCCGTCCCCCACGAGCCCGGTGCGCGGTCGAACCTGGCGTCCGGCCGTTCCCTGGCCCATACTGCGCAGGACCGGGACCTGAACGATCGGCCCGGTGATCACCGGTGATCACGTGGGGGAAGGAGGAGAACGGAATGCGACTGCTGCTCGTCGAGGACGACGAACGCGTGGCCGCCGCACTGGTCGCGGTGCTGGGCCGGCACGGCTTCCAGGTCCGGCACGCCCGCAGCGGGCACGAGGCGCTGGACGCCCTGGTGCCGGACGGCAACGAGCCGTACCGGGTGGTGCTGCTCGACCTCGGGCTGCCCGACCGCGACGGCTTCGAGGTGTGCAGCCGGATCAGGGCCGGCAGCGGCGTGCCGGTGATCATGGTCACCGCCCGCGCCGACGTTCGCTCCCGGATCCACGGCCTCAACCTGGGCGCCGACGACTACGTCACCAAGCCGTACGACATGGGCGAGCTGCTCGCCCGCATCCACGCCGTGGCCCGCCGCGGCGCCGCCCCCTCCGCGGTGGCGGTGCCCGCGCCCGACGCCGTGCCCCAGCAGCGCGGCCCGCTGGAGTCCCGGGGCATCCGGATCGACCGGGAGCGCCGCCGGGTCAGCGTGGACGGCCGCGACGTGCCGCTCACCCGCAAGGAGTTCGACCTGCTCGCGCTGCTCGCCCAGAGCCCGGGCGTGGTCTACCGGCGCGAGCAGATCTTCAGCGAGGTCTGGCGCAGCGGCTGGGAGGGCAACGGGCGCACCCTGGAGGTGCACATCGGCTCGCTGCGCAACAAGCTGGCGCTGCCCGGTCTGGTCGAGGCCGTGCGCGGGGTCGGCTACCGGCTGATCCCCGACCGTCCGGCACCCACCGCGGCCGACCCGGCCCCGCCCGCCCCCGCGGAGCACTGACCGCACGTGCGCACCCGCCTGCTCGGCATCCTGATCGCCCTCATGCTCTGCGTTCTGGCGGCCCTGGGGCTGCCGCTCGCGGCGGCGGTCGCGGCGGCCGAGCAGACCAAGGTGGTCGTCGACCGGCTCGACGACGCCGCCCGCCTCGCCCAGGACCTGCCCACCTCCGGCGCCGCCGACTCGGCCCGCAAGGGCGACCCGGAGCCCGCCCCGGGCGACCTCAGCCGGCAGCGCGCGATCGACGCCGAGGTCCGCCGCTACCACGACCTCTACGGCGTGCGCCTGGGCATCTTCCAGCGCGACGGCCAGCCGATCTCCGTCGCCCCGGACGACTGGCGGGTGCCGGCCGGCGGCTGGGGCGCCCAGGCCTTCCAGGAGGCGCTGGACGGGCGGCGCAGCCACAACCCGCCGCAGGTCTGGCCGTGGACGCCGGACCGGACGATCACCATCGCCGCCCCGGTGGTGCGCGACGGCGACGTGGTCGCGGTGGTGCTGAGCGAGTCCCCGACCGAGGCGCTGCGTAGCCGGGTACTGCGCAAGTGGCTGGTGATCGGCGGGGGCGAGGCCGCCGCGATGATCGTCGCCGGGCTGCTCGCCGTCCGGCTCACCGAGTGGGTGCTGCGCCCGGTGCGCACCCTGGACCGGGCCACCCACGACATCGCCACCGGCCGGATGGCCGCCCGGGTCGCCCCCGGCGGCGGGCCGCCCGAACTGCAGCGGCTGGCCCGCTCGTTCAACGAGATGGCGGACCACGTGGTGCTCGCCATGGACCAGCAGAAGGCCTTCGTCGCGGACGCCTCGCACCAGCTGCGCAACCCGCTGTCGGCGCTGCTGCTGCGGGTCGAGGTGCTCGGCCTGGAACTGCCCGAGGGGCACGAGGAGGAGCTCAGCGGCGTCCGGGAGGAGGGCGTCCGGCTGGCCCGGGTGCTGGACGACCTGCTCGGGCTGGCCACCGCCGAGCACGCCCGGCCCGAACCGGAGCGCACCGACCTCGCCGAGCTGACCCTGGCCCGGGTGGACGCCTGGCGGCCGGTGGCCGAGCAGCGCGGCATCGCGCTGCGCTGGGACGGCCCGGCGCTGGCGATCGGGATGGCCGACCCGATCGGCTTCGGCTCGGCGCTGGACGCCGTGCTGGACAACGCGCTCAAGTTCGGCCCGGCCGGCAGCGAGGTGCGGCTGCGGGTCGCGGTGCGCCGGGACGAGGTCGCGGTCACCGTCACCGACGCCGGGCCCGGCCTCACCGAGGACGAGCTGTCCCGCGCCGGGGACCGGTTCTGGCGCAGCCCGCGGCACCAGAACGTGGACGGGTCGGGGCTGGGGCTGTCCATCGCCCGCACCCTGCTGGCGGCCGGCGGCGGCTCGCTCGGCTTCGCGCCGGTCAAGCCGACCGGGCTCGCGGTGACGCTGGCGGTGCCGCGGCCGGAGCGGTGACCGCCCGGACGCGGCGGTGCACGGCCTCGCCGAGGGGTGGTCGCGGCGGGCTACGGCCTCACCGGGCGGCGGTCCTCGCGGCGGTCTACGGCTTCACCGAGCGGTAGTAGCGCGCCGCGCCGGTGTGCAGCGGGAGCGGGTCGGTGTAGACGGCGGTGCGCAGGTCGACCAGCTGGGCGGCGTGCACCTGGGCGCCGATCTGGTCCCGGCTGTCGATCACCGCGCGGGTCATGCCCTCGACCAGGCCCGGGTCCGCGTCGTCCCGGGTGACCAGCAGGTTGGGCACGGCCACCGTGGCGACCGCGTCCTTCGGCTCGGCGTTCGGGTAGGTGCCCTTGGGCATGGTGGCCGCCCGGTAGGCGTCGGTGCCGCCGCCCTCGGCCTTGTGCAGGGCCTCGGAGAGGTCGCTCAGCGGCACGATCCGGATCCGGACGTGGTCGGAGAGGTCGGTGAGCGCGCTGGTGGGCAGGCCCCCGGACCAGAAGAAGGCGTCCAGTCGGCCCGCGCGCAGGTCGTCCGCCGCCTCGCCGATTCCCTTCGGCACCGGGACGATGTCGTGGTCCGGGTCCAGCCCGGCGGCGGCCAGCAGCCGTTTGGTCACCAGGTTCACCCCGGACTGCGGCAGCCCGACGCCGACCTTCAGGCCCTTGAGGTCGGCGGTGCGGCGCACCGGCGAGGCGGCCGGGACGACCAGCTGCAGGTAGTCGTCGTACAGCCGGGCGATCGCCCGCAGCTTCGCCTTGTCGGGGCCGTGGTAGTCGGCGACCGCGTCGGCGGTGGCTATCGCGAAGGTGTCCCGGCCGGAGATCACCCGGGAGAGGTTGTCGATCGAGCCCTCGGAGTTGTCCAGCGCCAACCGCACGCCCGGCATCGCCCGGGAGACGTGGCCCTGGAGCAGCTGCCCGTACCGGTCGTAGACGCCGCGCTGCACCCCGGTCGCGAAGCGGACCTCGCCGCGCGGGTACCCGGGCGAGCGGCCCGCCGACAGCCACCAGCCGCCGAAACCGGCCACCAGCAGTACCACCACCAGCACCGTCCGCCACAGCGGGCTGCGGGCCGCGGTACGGACGGCGGCGCCGAGACGGGACGGGGTGGTGGGGGCCATGCTGGGATACTGCCAGGCGCTCCGGCCGAACGGGAGGGGAACGAGGGGTGGAAGCTCCGGGAAAAGCGCTTCGCGGCTGCCCGTACCCTGGTCTGGTGAGCGGTGAGAGCGGATTGAAGAGCTACAAGGTCGTCACGCACGGCTGTCAGATGAACGTCCACGACTCCGAGCGGCTGTCCGGCCTGCTGGAGGACGCGGGGTACGTCAAGGCCGGGCCCGAGGGAGACCCGGACCTGGTGGTGTTCAACACCTGCGCGGTGCGCGAGAACGCCGACAACAAGCTGTACGGCAACCTCGGCCAGCTCGCGCCGGTCAAGACCCGCCACAAGGGCATGCAGATCGCCGTCGGCGGCTGCCTGGCCCAGAAGGACCGCGAGACCATCGTCAAGCGCGCCCCCTGGGTCGACGTGGTGTTCGGCACCCACAACATCGGCCACCTGCCGGCGCTGCTGGAGCGGGCCGCGGTCGAGCGCGAGGCCCAGGTCGAGATCCTGGAGTCGCTGGAGACCTTCCCCTCCACCCTGCCGACCCGCCGCGAGTCCGCCTACGCCGCCTGGGTCGCCATCTCGGTCGGCTGCAACAACACCTGCACCTTCTGCATCGTCCCCGCGCTGCGCGGCAAGGAGGAGGACCGCCGCCCCGGCGACGTCCTCGCCGAGATCGAGGCGCTGGTGGACGAGGGCGTCATCGAGGTGACCCTGCTCGGCCAGAACGTCAACGCCTACGGCTCCGACCTGGGCGACCGCGAGGCGTTCTCCAAGCTGCTGCGCGCGGCCGGGCAGATCGAGGGCCTGGAGCGGATCCGCTTCACCTCGCCGCACCCGCGCGACTTCACCGACGACGTGATCGCCGCGATGGCCGAGACCCCGAGCGTGATGCACCAGCTGCACATGCCGCTGCAGTCCGGCTCGGACCGCGTGCTCAAGGCGATGCGCCGCTCCTACCGGCAGGAGCGTTTCCTCGGGATCATCCGCAAGGTCCGCGAGGCGATGCCGGACGCGGCCATCTCCACCGACATCATCGTGGGCTTCCCCGGCGAGACCGAGGAGGACTTCGAGGAGACGATGCACGTCGTCCGCGAGGCCCGCTTCACCAACGCCTTCACCTTCCAGTACTCCAAGCGCCCCGGCACCCCCGCCGCGGAGATGGCGGACCAGGTGCCGAAGGAGGTCGTGCAGGCCCGCTACGACCGGCTGATCGCCCTCCAGGAGGAGATCTCCTGGGACGAGAACAAGAAGCAGGTCGGGCGGACCCTGGAGATCCTGGTCGCCGAGGGCGAGGGCAAGAAGGACGACCGGACCCAGCGGCTCTCCGGCCGCGCCCCCGACAACCGCCTGGTCCACTTCACCCGGCCCGACGAGCCGGTGCGCCCCGGCGACATGGTGACCGTCGAGATCACCTACGCCGCCCCGCACCACCTGCTCGCCGAGGGCCCGGTGCTCGGGGTGCGCCGCACCCGGGCCGGCGACGCCTGGGAGAAGCGCCAGGCCGCGCCCGCCGCCAAGCCGGCCGGCGTGATGCTCGGCCTGCCGAAGATCGGCGCCCCGGCCGAGCTGCCGCTCGCCGCAGCAGGCCCCGCCCGCCGGCGCGGC
>NZ_JBEXJK010000193.1:0-15150 GCF_040609095.1 Kitasatospora sp. NPDC004799 | reverse complement strand
GCAGTGGCTTCCTCCTCCGCCTTGCGATGCACGCACCCCAACGCCGCCCCGCCCGCCCTCCGGGCGGACGACGGGAGTTTGAAGACGGACCCTAGGGCCGTCCTCTCGGATCCCGGCCGGGTTCGCGGTGCCGGGGCGGAGGGCGGGGGTCGATGGCGGGCCCGAGGCCCGGCGCCGAGCGGCGGACCGGAGGTGCGCGGGGGCCCGCGCGGCCCGGGCCGTCCGCCGCCGGCGCGCGGCCCGGGAACCGGGTCCCGCCCGTCAGGGGTTGAGCGGGCGGGATCGGACGGGCAGGCTGGGGAGGGGCGGACCCCAACCTCGGCGGTGGGGAGCGCGGGCGGGGGCGGGCGTGGTTGGATGCGGTCGTAGCGTGGAACACCGACCCGGGGCACCGGGCCCCGAACGCCGTCCGAGGCGCTACGGGCACGGTGGCACGGGACTTGAGCGGACGACGACGGCAGGGACGAACGTGAGGATCTTCCACCGGGCACGGCACCGGCCGTCCGCCACCTGGCGGCAGACGACCGACCGGGCCTTCACGCTGATCGGCGACGGCCGCTACGAGGACGCCGGCGCGCTGCTGGTGATGGCCGCCGACCTGGAGCCCTGGCTCTCCGACTCCTGGTTCAACCTCGCCCTGCTGCACAAGTTCCGCCGCGACTGGGAGCAGGCCCGCTCGGCCGGCCTGCGCGCCGTCGCCCTGCTGGACCGCGAGCACGGCGCCCCGGACTGGTGGAACCTCGGCATCACCGCCACCGCCCTGCAGGACTGGCCGCTGGCCCGCCGCGCCTGGCAGGCGTACGGGCTGAAGCTGCCCGGCGGCCCCGGCGGGCAGCCGGACGGTCCGGTCAGCCTGGACCTCGGCACCACCCCGGTGCGGCTCTCCCCGGACGGCGAGTCCGAGGTGGTCTGGGGCCGCCGGCTGGACCCAGCCCGGATCGAGGTGCTGTCCATCCCGCTGCCCTCCTCCGGCCGCCGCTGGGGCGAGGTGGTGCTGCACGACGGCGCCCCGCACGGCGAGCGGGTCACCGACGGCGTCGCCTACCCGGTGTTCGACGAGATCGAGCTGTGGGCGCCCTCCCCGGTGCCGACCTACGTGGTGCTGCTCCAGGCCGCCACCGCCGGCGACCGGGACGCGCTGGAGCGGCTGGTCGCCGACGCCGGCTACGCGGCCGAGGACTGGACCTCCTCGGTGCGGCTGCTGTGCCGGGCCTGCTCGGAGAGCCGGATGGCCTCCGACGACGGCGTGGCCGCCCACCACGACCCGCACGACGACGGCGACGCCGCGCACCCCGGCCACCTCAGCCACCTCAGCCAGGGCGGCGCGGCCGGGATGTCCTGGCTGGTCGAGCGGGAGTGCGGGATCGCCGCCCCGGCCCACCTGGTGCGCGTCCTGCTGGACCGCTGGGTCGCGGCCGCCCCGGGAAGCCGGGCTTACCGGGATCTCGAAGAAGTGTGCTGAGTACCCTGGTGAGGTAACGCGTACACCTACGGAAGCGGAAGACATGGCGGAGCAGGCCGAGCAGCACGAGCACGAGCACGACGTGGAGGGGGCGGCGCCCGAGACGCCCGTGAAGGTGATCGGTGAGGAGCCCGACCTCGGCAAGGGCACCGCGCGCCCGATCACCGTCGTCGGCAACCCGGTGCTGCACCGCGAGGTCAAGGACGTCACCGCCTTCGACGACGAACTGTCCGCGCTGGTCGACGACATGTTCCAGTCCATGTACGCCGCCGAGGGCGTCGGCCTGGCCGCCAACCAGATCGGCGTCGACCTCAAGGTCTTCGTCTACGACTGCCCGGACGACGAGGGCGTGCGCCACATCGGCCACGTGATCAACCCGAAGCTGGAGGAGTACCCGGCCGACCGCCGCCGCGGCCTGGACGACGGCAACGAGGGCTGCCTGTCCGTCCCCGGCGCCTACGCCGAGCTGCCCCGCCCGGACTACGCCGCGGTCACCGGCGTCGACAAGGACGGCAAGCCGATCCGGGTCGAGGGCACCGGCTTCTTCGCCCGCTGCCTCCAGCACGAGACCGACCACCTCTACGGCACCCTCTACATCGACAAGCTGTCGAAGCGGGACCGCAAGGACGCCCTGCGGCAGATGGCCGAGGGCACCCCGAAGTACGCGACGGTGCCGAACGACTGACGGCGCGTCACAAGCGAGGGTCGGGACATCCGCGGATGTCCCGACCCCCGCGCGTGACGCGGGCGGGTGCGGAGATCGTGATCGGGTCGTCCTCGTCCGGCTCCTCGACGTGCTCGCTTGCGTGGATGCGGTCGCCCTCCGGGTCGCGGTAGAGCTCGGCGGGCACCTGCCGTGGACCGGGCTCGCGGGTCAGGACTCGCCGTGCTGGCCGCGGGAGAAGATGGTCGGGCTGCCGGGGAGTTCCGGGTTGGCGCCGAGGTGGTCGGCCAGGTCGCGCACGCCCTCGGCCAGCGAGACCGCCGGCCGGTAGCCCAGGCCCTGGAGCTTGGAGATGTCGCCGACCAGCCGGTAGGTGTCGTCCTCGATCTCCGGGATCACGCTGACCTCGGGCGTGACGCCGGTGGCCTCGCCGATCGTGTTGACCAGGTCGCGCATCGACACCTCGGTGCCGGAGCCGATGTTGAACACCTCGCCCAGGTCGGCCCGGTCGGCGATCGTCAGCAGCCCCTGGACCAGGTCGGTGACGTGGACGAAGTCGCGGGTCTTCCGGTCGATGTCGCCCACGATCTGGATCGGCCGGTGGTTGAGGTGCCAGCGCAGGAAGCGGCCGACCTCGACCATCGCCTCGTGCGGGTTCTCGCCCGGCCCGTAGACGCAGAACGGGCGGCCGACCACCACCGGCAGCCCGCAGGCGCGGTGCAGCGCCAGGCAGGTGATCTCACCGCTGAGCTTCGACGCGCCGTACGGCACGAAGGGGCGGGTCGGGTGGTCCTCGTCCATGGGGAACTTCCGGGGCGTCCCGTAGACGGAGGCGGACGAGACGTAGACGACCCGGCGGACGGACGCCTTGAGGAGGGCCTCGGCGAAGGAGAGCGTGCCGAGGGCGTTGATCTCGAAGTCGAGGCGCGGCTGCGTCACCGACAGGGTGCCGTTCGCGTTCGCGGCGACGTGGAACGCCAGGTCGGCGTCGTCCACGGCCTCGGCGATCGCGTCGACCTCGCGGATGTCCAGCAGGTGCAGGGTGGCGCCGGACGGCGTCGAGATGCTCGTGGCCGTCCGGGCGTTGTCGATGATCGCCACCTCCTTGCCCAGGAAGAGGAGGGCGTTGGTCAGGTGCCTTCCGACGAAACCCAATCCGCCCGACACCAATACCTTGTCGTATTCTTCGAGCATATATTCGATATATCAGCCCTCGAACATGCCCGCGCTCCGGGAATTCGACATCGCGTCCGTCCGAGTGAAATATCGGGCGGACAGGTGTCGCCGACCCGTCCGGCGGCTGGTGCCCGGCGGGCCGCAGGGCACCTCGCCCAGGCGCTTCCACCCGTGCTTCCGGTAGAAGCCGGGGCGATGAGCGGTACGGCTGCGTGATCCGGACGGTCCGCGCCGGCCGGTGGTCAGAGCACGCCCGTGCGCCTGGCGAAATCCCGTACACCGGCCACTGTCACCGGTGCATAGAGGAGGTCGGCCGTCAGCGCCCGCAGAGCCGGCCGACGAGCTTCTTCCGGGGCCGCCTGCTCGGTGAACCGCAGCGCTGCCAACGTCCGCCGGTGATCGCCGAGACGGTGCCACATGCGGGCGCAGTCCGTGCCGTACCGGGCCCGGCGTTCAGCGGTAGGCAGTTGCCTCGGGTCGATCCGTGCTGCGTACCGGACGCCTTCGTCGGGTGTCCCCAGAGCCGTGTGGACCCCGATCCAGTACAAGTCCGCTTGTGCTGCGGTGGCATCGACCGTGAACAACTGCCCCCGGGCCCGCGGCCCGGCTTCGGGGAGGCGGGTGACGGCGTCCACTGCCCCCGCCATGAGATCGAGGGCATCGCCGCGTCGCTGGCTGCAGGCGGCCGTGTACGCGGCCGTCATCAGCAACGTCGCCCCCACCGCGAAGGACACGTCATCCCCGTTCCGGGTGAGCGAGTCGGCGGTGCGGCGCAGGAGGTCGACGCCGGCGGCCGGCCGTCCGGCGCGTCGCATGGTGATCGCCAGCACCCGGGCCGCCTCTCCCTCGACCACCGGGTCGCCACTCGCCTGGGCCGCCGACAGCGCGCGGTCGGCGGCCGGCCAGGCGACATCCGCGTGCTGCTTCAGCGCCAGTTCCGTCGCCAGCACCCATGCCCTGGACACACAAGCATGGGCTTCCTCCCGGGCCCGGCCGGCGAGGGCGTCGCGTGTCGCCTGGGCTGTGGCCAACAGGCCGGGCAGAGCCTCGCCGAGGTCTCGGTAGCGGGCCGTGGTGAACTGCGCGCGGGCCTCGGCGAGGACGTGGCGAAGCCGCTGCAGCGAGATCGCCGTGCCGGCCGCGGTTTCGTACAGGGCGTCGACGATCTTGGTCGTGGTGTCCGGGTGGGCGGCGGCGGACGCCGACGGTGGAAGCACCGAGGCTCCGGCCGTCGCCATACCTGCCAGGAGCAACTGCCTACGGCGCATCGCATCCTCCTGATCCAGGGACACATCTGGCGCCAGAGTAGCGGCTCGACCGGCTTCGAAGGCGCTAGGAGGAAGGCCGAGGGCACGGGCCATCAGTACGAGCGACTGATCGGAGGGGCGGAGCGTTCCGCCTTCGACCCGACTGATCGCGGACGCCGAGTAGCCGCAGGCGCGGCCCAGTTGGGTCTGAGTCATCCGCTGGGCGCACCGGGCTGCCCTGATGACCGTCCCGAGGTCGCGTGAATTCATCGACACAGTGCTGCCCTTCGACTGCACGGAGTGGCCACACCCTAGCGGTCGAGCGATGACCGTCAGCAGAGCGCGCACAGGGTGTGCAGGGCACGCACAGGGCGTGCGGGAGCGCCTCATGGGCCTCCACTGCCGGGGCCGTACGGGGTTCTCTGATGGAGCCCCGGCCGGGCGCGTCCCAGTGTCGATCCTCACTCGGAGGAGTGCGCCATGAGTGCAGCTCTGCTCGACCCGGCTACTGCCACGACCCGCGCCCGCACCAGCCCGTCGCCCGGTAATCTGCCGGACAGCGACCGAGACGCCGCCGCCCGCGTCTGCCCGGTCTGCGGGTCGAGCGCTACGTACCAGACGATGGACGGCCGTTGGGGCTGCACCTCGTGCGGTTCCACCTGGGCCTGAGACAGTGAGGAGGGTCGGCAGCATGCCGATCTGCGCGGAGTGCCGCACTGCTGCGGCGGTCATCGAGGACCTGGACGTCGAACCGCCCCGGCCGTGGTGCGTGGAATGCGCGACTGCCCTGGTGAGGGCAGGCGACCCCATCCTCAACTACCGTGGGCTGGCCGGTGAGGCGCTCGACTATTCGCGCGTCCTGGCCCAGCACAGTACGGCGGTTCTCCCGTTCGGGTGACCGTACATCCGGACCATCGAGCGCCTCTGCCCAGCGGTTCGGGCAGGGGTGCTCGTTTCCTTTGCCGCCTCGCCGCGTGGGGCGGCGAGGCGGGGGAATTCAGGGGCGCTGGGTGGTGATGGTGATCGGGTGGGCGGTCCAGTCGGTCATGCCGCCGACGTAGAGGGTGACGCTCCAGCTGTCGTTGCGGGCGAGGCAGTTGGCGACGCCCGTGCCGCCGCCCGGCCCGATGCAGATCCGGATGAAGTCGCGGTGGGCCTCCCGGATGGGCAGTTCGCGGACGCGCTCCCAGAGGACGGGGAGGGCGTGGTCGAGGCTGGGGAAGTCGGTGGGGCGCATGATGCCGGCGATCCCGGCCCGGACGGTGCTCACGCGGCGGCCTTCTCGGGGGAGATGTGGCACCAGACGAACTTTCCGATGCCGCCCTCGCGCGGGCAGCACCCCCACTGGGTGGCCAACTCCTGGACGAGGAGCAGGCCTCGGCCGCTCTCGGCGGAGGTGGAGGCGGGTCGGGGGGAGGGCTTCTCGCTGTCGGCGTCGTGCACCTCGATGCGGAGGGTGTCGTCCGGGGAGAGCCGGAAGCGGACGAAGATCAGCCGGTCGCGCGGGGCGCGGCAGTGCTGGACGGCGTTGGTGACCAGCTCGGTGACGAGCAACTCGCCGGTGAAGACGAGGAGTTCGCCCGAGGGGTGGGGGAGGAGGAAGTCGTGCAACGCCCACCGGGCGGCACGGGGGGAGTCGCGGCGTCGGGGCAGCCAGCAGGTCCGCTCGGCGGGGGTGGGGGAGAGGGGGAGGTCTTCAGGCATGGCGGGGCCACCTATGGGTGCGCAGGTGAGAGTGGCTGAAGAAGGCATGGGGATGCCCGGTGAGTAGCTCACAGCCATCACGATGTGTCGACTAGTGAGCTACGTTGAGTAGCATGCGATGGAAAGGGGCCCGTTCGCAACTTGCTAATTGGAAATTTTCCAAGATCTTTTCTAGAGGGGGTAAGATCTGTGGCTCAAGCGATGTGATGGAGCATCAGATGAGTCAAGCGCGACCTACAGTCCGGCGCAGGCGGTTGGCAGCCGCTCTGGTCAGGCTGCGGGAAGAGGCCGGCAAGTCGCCCGAAGAGGCGGCAGAGCGAATCGGCTGTCATCGTTCGAAGATCAGTCGGATAGAGAATGCCAGGCTGGGTATCTCGCTCGGTGAACTGCGCGACCTGCTGACGTTCTACGGCGTGGAAGATCAGGGTCGTGTCGAGGAGTTGGTCGCGCTCGCCCGTCGCGGCCGCGAACCCGGGTGGGTGCACAAGGCGAGCCTGGCTCGACCGTCCTACTCGGACTTCATCGATTACGAGGAGACGGCCGACTACATCAGGTCGTTCGAGAACATGCTGATCTCGGGCCTCTTGCAGACGCCCGACTACGCTCGCGCGGTGATGCAGGCCAAGCCGTCCGGGCTGAATGTCGAACAGGTGGATGCTCTGGTGACCGCTCGGATGGAGCGGCAGCAAGTACTCAGCAAGTCCAACCCGCCGCGCCTGTGCGTGATCGAGGGCGAGTCCGCGCTGCGTGTTCAGGTGGGCGGTTCGAAGGTCATGGCCGGGCAACTCGACAAGCTGGTTGAGATGGCTGAGCATCCCTATGTGGAGCTCCAGGTCTTGCCGGATCGTGCAGGTGCCCATGCCGGCCTGATGGGGTCGTTCGTGATGTTCGGATTTCCGTCGCCGGACTACTCCGATGTCGTCTGTGTGGAGCACCGGACCGGGACGCTCTACATGGAGACGCCAGCCGAGATCGATGAGTACACGCTGATCTTCGACTCCCTCCGCTCAATCGCCTTGAGTCCGGCTGACAGTCTCGACATGATCGCTCGGGTACGGCAGGAGTTCTGAACTCCGGGCAAGGGATGGTGGGTCGTGACTGAGGAATCCGAATGGCAGAAGAGTTCATACAGCGGGCAGGGCGGGAACTGCCTTGAGGCCCGGGCTGGGCTGGCGGCAGTGGCTGTCCGGGATTCGAAGGACCCGGGTGGGCCGGCGCTGCTCTTCGCGGCTGATGCCTGGGCCTCCTTCCTCGCAGGGGTCAAGTCCGGGGAGTTTTCGACCGACTGAAACATACAGAGGTGCCCCGCACGGGCTGTGGCCGTGCGGGGCACCTCTGTCTGTCGACCTTTAGAAGTCGTCGTCGAAGGACACCGAGCCCTCAACCGCGACCTGGTACGCCGAGACCCGGCGCTCGAAGAAGTTGGTCAGCTCCTGGACGTTCTGGAGCTCCATGAAGCCGAACGGGTTCGTCGACCCGTAGCGGATCGGGAGGCCCAGGCGCGCGAGGCGCTGGTCGGCGACCGCCTGCAGGTACTCCCGCATCGAGGCGGTGTTCATGCCGGGCAGGCCGTCACCGCACAGGTCCTGGGCGAACTGGAGCTCGGCCTCGACGGCCTCCTCCAGCATCTCCGTCACCTGCTTGGCCATCTCCTCGTCGAAGAGGTCGGGCTCCTCCTCGCGGACGGTGTCCACCACGGAGAACGCGAAGTCCATGTGCATGGACTCGTCGCGGAACACCCAGTTGGTCCCCGTGGCGAGACCGTGCAGCAGACCCCGGCTCCGGAACCAGTACACGTAGGCGAACGCGCCGTAGAAGAACAGGCCCTCCACACACGCCGCGAAGCAGATCAGGTTGAGCAGGAACGCCCGCCTGTCCTCCTTCGTCTGCAGCGAGTCGATGTGGTCGACCGCGTTCATGTACTTGAAGCAGAACTTGGCCTTCTGCGCGATCGACGGGATGTTCTCCACCGCCGCGAAGGCCGCCGCGCGGTCCTCCGGGTCGGGCAGGTACGTGTCCAGCAGCGTCAGGTAGAACTGCACATGGACGGCCTCCTCGAACAGCTGACGGCTCAGGTAGAGCCGCGCCTCCGGGGAGTTGATGTGCTTGTACAGGCTCAGCACCACGTTGTTCGCGACGATCGAGTCACCGGTCGCGAAGAAGGCGACCAGCCGGCCGATCATGTGCCGCTCGCCCTCGCTGAGCTTCGCCAGGTCCGCGACGTCCGAGTGCAGGTCCACCTCCTCCACCGTCCAGGTGTTCTTGATGGCGTCCCGGTACCGGTCGTAGAACGACGGGTACCGCATCGGGCGCAGGGTCAGCTCGAAGCCGGGGTCGAGCAGCATCTTGCGGTCGTCGGGGGTGCTCACTGGCAGGCCTCGCAGGACTCGGGGTTCTCCAGGGAGCAGGCGATGGCGTCCTGCTCGGCCTGGGTCATGGTGGGGGCGGGCACCGGCACGGCGGTCCGGGCGGTGCCGGACGCGGCCTGGGCGATGCGGGTGGCCGGGCGCGACCGCAGGTAGTAGGTGGTCTTCAGACCGACCTTCCACGCGTACGCGTACATCGAGCTCAGCTTGCCGATGGTCGGCGCCGCCATGAACAGGTTCAGGGACTGGCTCTGGTCCAGGTACGGCATGCGGGCGGCGGCCAGGTCGATCAGCGCGCGCTGCGGCAGCTCCCAGGCCGTCCGGTACAGCGAACGCACCTCGGCGGGCAGCCAGTTCAGCTCCTGCACCGAGCCGTTGGCGTCGCGCAGGGCGTCGCGGGTCTGCTGGTCCCAGACGCCGAGCTCCTTGAGCTCGCGCACCAGGTACGGGTTGACCTGGAGGAACTCGCCGGACAGCGTCTCGCGCTTGAACAGGTTGGACACCTGCGGCTCGATGCACTCGTACACGCCGGCGATGGAGGCGATGGTCGCGGTCGGCGCGATGGCCAGCAGCAGCGAGTTGCGCAGGCCGGTCTCGGCGATCCGGGCGCGCAGCGCCGTCCAGCGGTCGGCCCACTGCGGGGCGGCCGACGGGAAGTGGTCGATGTGCAGCTCGCCGCGGGCGGCGCGGGTCTCGCCGTACGCCTCGTGGCGGCCCAGCTGCTCGGCCAGGTCGGCGGAGCGCTCGTAGGCGGTGAGCATGATGCGCTCGGCGATCAGCGTGGAGAGCTGCTTCGCCTCCGCCGAGTCGAAGTCGATCCGCAGCTTGAAGAAGACGTCCTGGAGGCCCATCACGCCGAGGCCGACCGGCCGCCAGCGGGAGTTGGACGTGCCGGCCTCGGTGGTCGGGTAGAAGTTGATGTCCACCACGCGGTCGAGGAAGGTGACGGCGGTGCGCACGGTGGCGTCCAGCCGCTCCCAGTCCATCGCGCCGAGCAGGTCGTCGGCGGAGGCGCCGGCGGCCACGTGGGCGCCCAGGTTGACCGACCCCAGGTTGCAGACGGCGGTCTCGGAGTCGTCCGTGACCTCCAGGATCTCGGTGCACAGGTTGGAGGAGTGCACCGTGCGGCCGGGCAGCGCGGTCTGGTTGGCGGCGCGGTTGGAGGCGTCCTTGAAGGTCATCCAGCCGTTGCCGGTCTGCGCCAGGGTGCGCATCATGCGGGCGTACAGGGTCTGCGCCGGGATGGTGCGGACGGCCTTGCCGGCCTGCTCGGCCTTGCGGTAGGCCTCGTCGAAGTCGGCGCCCCAGAGGTCGACCAGCTCCGGCACGTCGGCCGGGGAGAACAGCGACCAGTCCTGGTTGGCGTTGACCCGGCGCATGAACTCGTCCGGGATCCAGTGCGCCAGGTTGAGGTTGTGGGTGCGGCGCGCCTCCTCGCCGGTGTTGTCGCGGAGCTCCAGGAACTCCTCGATGTCGGCGTGCCAGGTCTCCAGGTAGACGCAGGCCGCGCCCTTGCGGCGGCCGCCCTGGTTGACGGCGGCGACCGAGGAGTCGAGGGTGCGCAGGAACGGCACGATGCCGTTGGACTTGCCGTTGGTGCCGCGGATCAGGCTGCCGCGCGAGCGGATGCGCGAGTAGGACAGGCCGATGCCGCCGGCGTGCTTGGAGAGGCGGGCGATCTGCGCGTAGCGGTTGTAGATCGAGTCCAGGTTGTCCAGCGGCGAGTCGAGCAGGTAGCAGCTCGACATCTGCGGGTGCCGGGTGCCGGAGTTGAAGAGCGTCGGCGAGGAGGTCAGGTACTCCAGGCGGCTCATCAGGCCGTACAGCTCGGCCACCTCGCGCACCGACTGCTCGCTGTCGCCGACCGCCAGGCCACAGGCGACGCGGAGCAGGAAGTGCTGCGGGGTCTCGATCACCTTGCGGGTGATCGGGTGGCGCAGCAGGTAGCGGGACTGCACGGTGCGCAGGCCGAAGTACTCGAAGCGGTCGTCGCCGGCGGCGTCGACCAGCGCGTCCAGGGCGGCGGCGTGCTTGGCGACGAAGGCGGCGGTGGTGTCGCCGATCAGGCCCTCGGCGTGGCCGACGGCGATCGAGGCGGAGAAGGACGTCGAACCCTGGCTGTTCGCCTCGTCGACGATCTCCAGGGCGAGCAGGCGGGCGGCCAGCTTCGAGTACTGGGGGTCCTCGGCGATCATCGACGCGGCGGCGTCCACGGCCAGCCCGCGCAGCTCGGCGAAGTCCGAACCGGCGTGGCGGCCGCGCAGCGCGGCGGCGGCGACATGGCCGGGGTCGACCTCGGTGAGGTCGGTGCTGCGGTCGGTGAGCAGCCGCAGCAGGGCGCCGCCGGGGTCGGAGACCGTCGGGTCGGTGAAGGCGGTACCGGAGCCCTGGGCGGGCAGGGTGGCTGAGGCGGCGGTGGTCAAGGCGCTCTCTCCTGGCGGCGATCGGCGGCGGTGATCGGGGGCCACCGGGCCGATCGGGGCAGGGGAGCACGGCACGAACGCAGAAGCGTCGCGCGACGGTGACTCCCCGGCCCGCCCGCGAGGCCCGGAGGGGTACTGCTCGTGCCGGCGCGGCCTCTGCGGGAGGGCCGTGGCGCACGCTGGTCGGCAGGTACTCGGACTCGCGGGACGGCTGCTGGAGCCGCCCGCACACCGCTGCGGGGCAGTCCCGGATTCGCACCGGGTTCCCCTGCATCGACAGCAGGAGTGAGCATACATGTAGTGGTGTCTCCCTGAAGCGACCCCAGATGTAGTGCGGCGCCGCGTGTCGGGGCGATAACCGGTCGTACCGGAACCATGGCGGGCGGTGGCCGTCGGCGGCCCCGGAACCGGGCCGGGGAGTCATGGTTTCGATACGGAACGGTCACCGGGAGGATCGACGGTCATGAGGATGCCCTACGATCTGGGCGCATGAGCGACGGAACTGGCGTACCTGGGCAGGGGCCGCAGGGAACGCCGCCCGCCGGGTCGGGGGGCGCACAGAGTCAGCAGCCGGTGGTGCCTGGTCCGGTACCGCCGCCGAGTGGGGGTTTCGGGCCGCCGCCCGCCTCGTACGGGCCGGTCGTGCCGTCGGCGCAGCCGGTCGCGCAGCCCATCCCGCCGGTGCCGCAGCCGGTCGCGCCGCCGCCGCAGCCGGGTCCGCCGGTCGGGCCGCCGCAACCCCTGCCGCCGGTCGCGCCGCCGCAGCCCCAGCCGGTCGCGCAGCCGCAGCCGAACCCCCAGCCGCAGCCGCAGTGGCACCTCCAGCAGCAGCCCCAGCAGCCGGTCCCGCCGCAGCGGGCCGAGCCGGACTGGGACGCGCTGGCGGACCGCAACGAGGCCGACGGCAAGCGCCGTCGCCGGATGAGGGTCATCGGCGTGGTGGCCGCGGTCGCCGTGGTCGGCGGTCTGGCCGCCGGCGGCGTGCTGCTGTTCAAGGGCAAGAAGGAGGACGGCCCCCCGAAGGCCGTCAACTCCGTCCAGCCGACGGTGACCCCGAGCGTCTCCGGCACGCCGGGCGGCGAGCCGGCCGACCCGTCGAAGCCGATCTGGGAGGCCACCACCGACCCGGCGCCGCAGGACGCGGGGGCGCTGTTCTCCGCGCTCCAGGTGACGATCAACGGTGCCACCTGGAACCGGACCGTCGTGGCGCTGGACTCGCCCTGCTGGGACGGGAACTCCACGACCGGCGGGCTGGGCAAGGTGCTCGGCGACCAGGGGTGCCAGCAGGTGCTCCGGGCGACGTACGTCTCCGGTGACAGCGCGGTCACCGTCGGGGTGGCGGTCTTCGACCACAGGATCCAGGCCGAGACGGCGACGAAGAACTTCACCGGCCAGCTCAAGGGCGCGCCCGCGGCCGGGTCGCCGGCGTTCTGCGCCGCGGCCGGCTGCACCGGTACGCACAGCAGCCTGGGCCGGTACGCCTACTTCACGGTCGAGGGCTCGGCGAAGGGCGGCAACGCCCCGGACGCCACGGCCACCGCGGCGGCCCCCGGGTTCGTCGAGCACGTGAAGGGGCAGCTGCTCAAGCGCGCCAAGGCCGCGTCCTCGGCCGCGCCCGGCGTCCAGGGCACCCCGCCGGCGGCTTCGGCGGGCTGACCCGCCGCGACGACGCGCCCGCCGGCGGCCCCGGCGGGCCGGACCGTCGTGATGCCCCGGCCCGTCGTGACACCCCGGCCCCGGCGGGTCGTTCGCGGGGGCCGGGGGAGTGTGGCAGGCTCTCGGAACAGTCATTTCGCATGCGTGTTCCGGTTGCGTCCGTGGGGGGCGGCGCCGGCGAGCAACCGGAGGAGCGGTCCGTGGCCCTGCCCAGTGCCCTGCGCGGCAAGCCCGCCGTCCTGGCCGCGGCCGGGATCGTCGCCGCCGCGGGAGCGGTCGTCCTGCTCGACCGCGACCGCGAGGTCGGCGGCGAGCAGCCCCCGAGGGTCCCGGTGTCGGTCGGCCTCCCCGGGCGCACCCTGCCGCCGGAGGTCGGCAAGGACCTGCTCGCCCGGGACCCGCAGGCCTCGCCGAACGCCCGCGCCGTCCAGCAGTTCCTCGCCGACCTGGAGGCCCAGGCCCGTACCGGGCAGAGCGGCGGCACGGTGATCGGCCAGCACGTCGAGGCGCACAACGAGCGCAACAACCCCGAGTACGGGGACTACCGGGGCACCAAGCAGGTCGGCTACTACTACAAGAAGGCCGCCGACATCACCGGCAAGCTGCCGGGCTTCGTGGAGACCGACCTCGGCCCCGGCTACGGCCAGAACGGCTGGGGCGTCGGCAACCCGCGCTCCTACTCGGCCGGCCGCTGGCCCACCTGCCGGGCCGGCTGGCAGTACACCGACGACGCCGTCGACCTGCTGTCCGCCGTCTGGAGCGGCCACCCGCGGGCCGAGGACGGCGGATACGGCGCGGCCGGCGTGCAGCAGAACTGCGACGGCAGCAGCACCGAACTGCCCGACAACGGCGGCGCCCCGGCCGGGATCGTCGGCATGTCCTTCCACCAGCCCTACCCCGGATCGGACGTCAAGTCCTTCGACCGGGTGCTCTGTTCGAACTCGCCGGCGGCCAAGGACCCGGAGTGGTTCGGCCGGGTCGTGGACGGCGCGCACGACACCCCCGAGTACCGCGCGCTGATCACCGACCTCTCCTACCTGGCCGACCACCTGGAGTACCTGGCCGCCCACGACGTGCCGGTGCTGCTGCGCCCGTACCACGAGATGAACGTGCTGGACTGCTCCCGCCGGTTCTGGTGGGCGGGCCAGAAGCCGGCCGAGTACCAGGCGCTGTGGCGGATCACCTACAAGTACCTGGTGGAGACCCGGGGGCTGCACAACCTGCTGTTCGTCTGGACGCCGGTGTCCTGGGACGGCGCCCCGGGCGTGGACCCCTGGGACTACTACCCGGGCGCCCAGTTCGTCGACGTGGTCGGGGTGGACGACTACAGCGGCAGCCCGGCGCACCCGATCGGCACCGGCGAGGTGTGGACCAAGCGGTACTACGACGGGCTGTCCGCCTACGGCAAGCCGCGGATGCTGGCCGAGTCCTTCGCCGTCCCGGTCAACTCCCGCCAGCCGGAGACCCTGCGGCGCACGCCCTGGACGATCTGGACGGTCTGGGGGCAGTCGCTCACCGCGAACAACCTGGCCCCGGACCAGCCGCGCAACTCGGCCGCGGACGTCACCGCCACGTACCGCAGTCCGCTGGCGCTCACCGGCGGCTCCGGCTCCTTCGGCGCGAACGTCGACTGGGGCGGCCTGCACGTGCGCTGAGCCGCCGGCGCCCTCGGCGCGGGTGGCGCGGGCGGCCGGCGCCGCGAGGCGGGCCGCACGGCCGGGTTCCGCCGAACGGGTGGAATTCCGGCTCCCTCGCGGCGTGTGGCATCCTGTGGCGGCGGAACCGAGGGCGGGCGAACGGCCGGGACGGGCCCGGAGGGGCGGGGGATACGGGATGACAGGGACGGGTCCGATGCGCGCGGCCGGCGGCGTGGCCGTCGGCTGGGGCACGGTGCTGCTCGCCTGGGCCGGGTACAACTGCTTCGGCCAGGTCGGCTTCACCACGTACCTCAAGGGCGTCCTCTACTACGGCGGCTCCTCGGTGTACGCCGAGACCGGAAGCCTCAACTACGGCCTGCTGTACCTGGTTTCGGGCATCCTGCTGCTGCGCGGGCGCAGCTGGGCGCTCGGGGTGGCGGCCGGTGTCGCGCTGGTCGAGGGGTACAACCGGGTGCGCAGCCTGGCCGGCGCGCTGCTGGACCCGCCGCAGCGGGAGTGGTTCACCGGCACCACCGAGGGCTGGCTCAAGCTCACGACCTTCGGGCTCGGCGTGGTGGTCACCGCGCTGCTGATCGCGCTGCTGGCCCAGTCGGTCTGGCGGGAGCAGCCGGGTGCGGCCGGGGCTCCGCTCCCGGTGTCGCAGCCGTTCCAGCCGCAGCCCGCCGCCTGGGGGCAGCCGCAGCCGCAGCCGTACCCGCAGCCCAGCCGTCCAGCAGCAGCGCGGCCCCGTACCCGCCGCCGCCCTCCACCACCGGCTCCGCGCCGGGCGTGGAGATCACCAGCGAGGGCTCGTC
>NZ_JBEXJK010000192.1:0-15397 GCF_040609095.1 Kitasatospora sp. NPDC004799 | reverse complement strand
CTCGGCCGCCTCCCGCGCCCAACGGCCGGCGGCGTAGCCGAGCTTGTCGTCGACCTCCAGCCCCACCCGGCCGGGGGCGCCGTCGCTCCGGGCGCGGCGGACGGCGCCGCCCGGATCGCCCGGGACCTGGTCGCCGCCACCTCCTGAGGCGCCGCGGTTCCCGTCGGCTTCCCCGCCAACTCCCCCGTCAAGGAAGCGCGAAGGCCCCGGGAAGGACGCGTCAGGAGACGGCCGAAAGTCGCCCGGCCCGGCATGTCGCCGCCGCCGACCGGCTAACCTGGGCCGCTTCCCGTACCGAGACCCGTCCGAGGAGCCCAGCGCCGTGTCCGACAGCTTCGCCCACCTGCACGTCCACACCGAGTACTCGATGCTGGACGGCGCCGCGAAGAACGGGAAGCTGTTCGCCGAGGCGGAGAGACTGGGCATGCCCGCCATCGCGATGAGCGACCACGGCAACATGTTCGGCGCGTACGAGTTCTTCCACGCCGCCAAGAAGACCGGCGTGAAGCCGATCATCGGCATCGAGGCGTACGTGGCGCCGGCCTCGCGCTTCCTGAAGAAGCAGGTGTTCTGGTCCCCGGGCGGCCAGCGCCCGACCGGCGCCGACGGCGAGGGCGGCAAGGACGTCTCCGGCGGCGGCCGCTACACCCACATGACCATGTGGGCGCAGAACGCCACCGGGCTGCGCAACCTCTTCAAGCTCTCCTCGCTCGCGTCGATGGAGGGCTACTACATGAAGCCCCGGATGGACCGCGAGCTGATCGCCGCCAACGCCACCGGCGTCATCGCCACCACCGGCTGCCCCTCCGGCGAGGTGCAGACCCGGCTGCGCCTCGGCCAGTACGACGAGGCGGTCAAGGCGGCCGGTGCGTACCAGGACATCTTCGGCAAGGAGAACTACTTCCTGGAGCTGATGGACCACGGCCTGGACATCGAGAAGGACGTCCGCGAGGACCTGCTGCGGCTGGCCAGGGAACTGAACATCCCGCTGCTGGCCACCAACGACTCGCACTACGTGACCGCCGACCAGGCCGACGCCCACGACAGCCTGCTCTGCGTCGGCGTGGGCAAGAACAAGGACGACCCGAACCGCTTCAAGTTCCAGGGCACCGGCTACTACGTGAAGACCGCGGAGGAGATGCGCGAGCTCTTCCGCGAGCTGCCCGAGGCCTGCGACAACACCCTCGCGATCGCCGAGCGGATCGAGTCGTACGAGGAGGTCTTCACCTACGTCGACCGGATGCCCCAGTTCGACGTGCCCGAGGGCGAGACCCAGGCCTCCTTCCTGCGCAAGAAGATCGAGATCGGGCTGAAGCACCGCTACGGCGACAGCCCGAGCCAGGAGGTGCTGGACCGGATCGAGCTGGAGATGGGCGTCATCACCCCGATGGGGTTCGACGCCTACTTCCTCGTGGTCGCCGACATCTGCCAGTACGGCCGGGACAACGGCATCCCGGTCGGCCCGGGCCGCGGTTCGGCGGCCGGCTCGATGGTCGCCTACCTGACCGGAATCACCCAGCTGGACCCGCTGGAGCACGACCTGCTGTTCGAGCGCTTCCTCAACCCCGAGCGCATCAACCCCCCGGACGTCGACATCGACTTCGACGACCGCCAGCGCGACCAGATGGTCCGCTACGTCACCGAGAAGTACGGCGCCGCCTACACCGCCCAGGTGAACACCTTCGGCACGATCAAGGCCAAGGCCGCCGTGAAGGACGCCAACCGCATCCTCGGCTACCCCTTCTCGATGGGCGACCGGATCACCAAGGCGATGCCGCCGGACGTGATGGGCAAGGGCGTGCCGCTGGCCGACCTCTTCGACGAGAAGCACGCCCGCTACAACGAGGGCACCGAGATCCGGTCGCTGTACGAGAACGAGCCGGACGTCAAGAAGATCATCGACACCGGCCGGGGCATCGAGGGCCTGATCCGCGGCACCGGCGTGCACGCGGCCGCCGTCATCCTCTCCTCGACCCCGCTGCTCGACCTCATCCCGCTGCACATGCGGGACAAGGACGGCACGATCATCACCGGCTTCGACTACCCGTCCTGCGAAGCCATGGGCCTGATCAAGATGGACTTCCTGGGTCTGCGGAACCTGGGCATCATCGATCACTGCCTCAAGATCGTGAAGGCCAACCGGGGCGTCGACGTCGACATCGAGAAGATCCCGATCGACGACCCCACCACCTACCAGCTGCTCGCCCGCGGGGACACCCTCGGCGTCTTCCAGCTCGACGGCGGGCCCATGCGCGCCTTGCTGCGGCTGATGAAGCCCACCGAGTTCGCCGACATCTCCGCCGTCTCGGCGCTGTACCGGCCCGGCCCGATGGGCATGAACTCGCACACCAACTACGCGCTGCGCAAGAACGCCCAGCAGGAGATCGTCCCGATCCACCCCGAACTCGAGGAGCCGCTCAAGGACGTCCTCGGCCCCACCTACGGCCTGATCGTCTACCAGGAGCAGGTCCAGCGAGCCGCCCAGGTGCTGGCCGGCTACTCGCTCGGCCAGGCCGACCTGCTGCGCCGCGCGATGGGCAAGAAGAAGAAGGAGGTGCTGGAGAAGGAGTTCGTGCCCTTCCACGCCGGCTGCAAGGAGCGCGGCTACTCCGACGAGGCGATCCAGGCGGTCTGGGACGTCCTGGTCCCGTTCGCCGGCTACGCGTTCAACAAGTCGCACTCCGCCGCGTACGGCCTGGTCTCGTACCAGACCGCCTACCTCAAGGCCAACTACCCCGCCGAGTACATGGCCGCGCTGCTCACCTCCGTGGCCGACGACAAGGACAAGATGGCCGTCTACCTCGCCGAGTGCCGGCAGATGGGCATCCGGATCCTCTCCCCCGACGTCAACGAGTCGGTGGTCGACTTCACCGCCGTCGGCAGCGACGTCCGCTTCGGCCTCAAGGCGGTGCGCAACGTCGGTGTGCCCGTGATCGAGTCCCTGGTACGGACGCGAAAGGAGAAGGGCAAGTACGCCTCCTTCGCCGACTTCCTGGACAAGGTCGAGCTGGTCGTCTGCAACAAGCGCACCGTCGACTCGCTGGTCAAGGCGGGCGCCTTCGACTCGCTCGGCCACACCCGGCTCTCGCTCAGCACGGTGCACGAGACCGCGATCGACGCCGTCACCGGGGTGAAGAAGCAGCAGGCCATCGGCCAGGACGACCTGTTCGGCGCGCTCGACACCGGCGGCGACGGCGGCCCCGGCATCGGGCTGGACTTCCAGCTCACCGAGAACGAGTGGCCCCGCCGCCAACTCCTGGCCCTGGAACGGGAGATGCTCGGCCTCTACGTCTCCAGCCACCCGCTCGACGGCGCCGAGCACATCCTCTCCCAGAACCGCGACACCTCGATCGCCGAACTCCTCGGCTCCGGCCGCTCCGAGGGCGAGGTCCGCCTCTCCGGCCTGATCACCGGCGTCGACCGGCGGATCAACAAGGCCGGCAACGCCTGGGCGATCATCACCCTCGCCGACCGCGACGGCTCGGTCGAGGTGCTGTTCTTCCCCGCGACCTACAACCTGATGGCCGAGCAGATGATCGAGGACAACGTGATCTCGATCCGCGGCCGCCTGAACGAGCGCGACGGCTCGCTGAGCGTCTTCGGCCAGGAGATCACCACCCTCGACATCTCCTCCGCCGAGCTCGGCACCAAGCCGCCCGTCCAGATCACCGTCCCGGCCGCCCGGATCACCCCCCGGGTGGTCGCCGAACTCAAGCTCGCCCTCCAGGCCCACCCCGGCGACGTCCCGGTCCGCCTGCTCACCACCAACTGGGACCGGAACACCCTCTACGAGCTCGGCTTCCGGGTGAACCCCGACAACGGCCTCGCCTCGGACATCAAGACCCTCCTCGGCAACCGCGCCTGGGCGGGCACGACCTCCCGCTCCTGACCGGCCCCGCCACGCCGCCGGCCGGGTGGTTCCGTTCAGCCGACCGCCCCTCCCGTGCCCGCCGTCCACCGGCGGGCACGCCTACGCTGACCGGGGGGCCGAGGACGGGAGCGAACGGGATGTCTGACGGTGGCGACGGCGGGTACCGCGCCCTCATCGGCGAGTCGGCCGCCCTGGTGCGGGTGGCGCACACCGCGCTGCGCGGCGCGACGGCCGTACTGACCGACCCGGCCGGGGGCGAAGCAGGCGTTCCGGCCGCCGAGAAGGCCCTGGCCGAACTGCTGACGCGGATCGAGGAGGACGCCGCCGGGGCCCCCGGCGGACCGGCCGGGGTCGTCGCGGCCGTCCACGTGGGGTGCCAGGTCGAGGCCCTGGCGGGCCTGGCGCAGCGACTGCTGGAGGCCGCCTGGGCCCGCCAGGAGCGGGAGCCCTTCGCCGAACCGCTGCGGGCCCCGCTGCACGGGCTCGCCGACGCGGCCCTGGAGGCGGTGGCGCGGGCCGCAGACGCCCTGGGATCCGGCGCCCCCGAGGACGCCGCGGACGTCCTGGCGCACCAGCAGGACGTCGGCGAGCGGCAGCGGCTCCTGTACGACCTGCTGCTCGGCCCGGAGCGGACGGACCCGGTCGACGCCACCGACCTGGTGCTGGTCTCCTGTTGCTACCAGCAGTGCGCCGACCGGGCGGCAGCGGTCGCCCGCCACGCTTCCCAGTTCTCCCGCCCCGGGGCCTGAGCCTTCCGCGCCCGGGCCTCACGGCAGCCCCGCGACGGCGGTCGCCTCCATCAGCAGCCGGCTGGTGGGCCCGTGCCGCACCGCGCCCCGGTCGGTCACCAGCATCGGGCCGAGCACCGGGTCCTGCGTAGCGGGCCGACCCCGCAGCAGGCGCTCCACCAGCGCCAGCGCGTTGTGGGCGTACGCCCGCGAGGCGGTCGCCGGCACCTGCGCCGCGAGGTCTCCCGCTCCGATCACCGTGACCCCGTCGCCGACCGCCGTCCCGCTCTCCGGCAGGACGCCCTCGACGGTGCCGCCCTCCGGGCCGGCCGCCAGGTCCACCAGCACCGAGCCGGGCCGGAACCGGGCCACCGTCGCCGTACCGAGCAGCACCGGCGGCGGCCACCCCGGCCGGGCGAGGGCCGTCACCACGAGCTCGTACCGCGGCGCGGCCTCGGCCAGGGCGGCCACCCAGGCCGCGTGCTCCCGGTCGAGGGACTGCCACAGCTCCCGTTCGTCGGCCGCCGGGCGCACGCCGGGCAGGCTCAGCAGCTCGGCCCCCAGGGCGGCGGCCGCCGCCCGCTCGCGACGGCGCGGTTCGACCGCGGCGACCGGAGCCCCCAGCCGGCGGGCGGTGTCGATCGCCTGCAGGCCGGCCGGTCCGGCGCCGACCACCAGGACCGGGACGGGGTCGAAGAGCCCGTCGGCCGCTCCCCAGGGCGGCAGGCAGCGGCCCGACCGCTCGGCGGCGAGCAGCACCGCCCGGTACCCGGCCACCCGGGCCTGGGAGGCCTCGGCGTCCAGGGGGTAGGCGGCGGGCAGGTCGGGCGCCAGGTCGAGGCCGATCGCCGTCACGCCCCGGTCCGCCCACTGCCGGACCAGGAAGGGGATCCGCCGCGGCCGCAGCAGCGCGGCCAGCGCCTGCCCGCGGCGCAGCTCGTGCACCGGGTCGGCGGTCGGCGGGTGGATGCCGAGCAGCAGGTCCGCACGGCGCAGCAGCTCGTCGCGTCCGGCCGGGACGGCACCGGCCGCGCGGTAGTCGGCGTCGCGGTGACCGGCGGGGAGACCGGCGCCCGCCTCCACCAGGACCGCCACGCCGAGGCGGCGGACGGCCGGGACCAGGTCGGGCACCAGGGCCACCCGGCGCTCACCCGGCACGGTCTCCCGCAGCACCCCCACCGCCATGATCGTCATCGCTGCCTCCCGCCTCCGCCGGGGCCCGTCCGTCCTCCTGGCCAGTATGTTCCGTTTGCCCGGCCGGTTCGCCCGGTCGGATACTCGTGCGCAGAGCCACGCACGCGGCCGCGCACGAGCCCGCACCGGGCGCCGCGCGGCAGGGCGGAGGGAGCCGGTTCATGGCCTCCAGGGGCTGGCAGTTCTGGGTGGACCGCGGCGGCACCTTCACCGACGTGGTGGCGCTGGCCCCGGACGGACGCCTGCTCACCCACAAGCTCCTCTCGCACGACCCGGCGGCCCGCCACCGCGACCCCGCCGTCGCGGGCATCCGCGCCCTGCTGCCGCCCGAGGCCGACCTCGCGACGGACGTCGACGCGGTCCGGATGGGCACCACCGTGGCCACCAACGCCCTGCTGGAGCGCACCGGCGAGCCGACCGCGCTGGTCGTCACCCGCGGCTTCGCGGACGCCCTGCGGATCGGCTACCAGAACCGGCCGCAGATCTTCGCCCGCGAGATCGTGCTGCCCGAGCCGCTGTACGCCCGGGTGGTCGAGGTGGACGAGCGGATCGCGGCCGACGGCGAGGTGCTGCGCCCGCCGGACCTCGACCGGCTCGCCGAGGACCTGCGCAGCTGCCGGCAGGACGGCATCCGCTCGGTCGCCGTGGTCTGCCTGCACAGCTACCTGCACCCCGCCCACGAGCGGGAGATCGGCCGGCTCGCCGAACGGCTCGGCTTCGACCAGGTGTCGCTGTCCAGCGAGACGAGCCCGCTGATGAAGCTGGTGCCGCGCGGGGACACCGCCGTGGTGGACGCCTACCTCCACCCCGGGCTGCGCCGCTACGTCCGGCAGGTGTCGGAGGAACTCACCGGTGTCCGGCTGATGTTCATGCAGTCCAACGGCGGCCTCGCCGAGGCCGGGCACTTCCGGGGCAAGGACGCGATCCTCTCCGGCCCGGCCGGCGGCATCGTCGGCATGGTGCGGATGTCCGCGCTGGCCGGCCACGAGCGGGTGATCGGCTTCGACATGGGCGGCACCTCCACGGACGTCTCGCACTTCGCCGGCGAGTACGAGCGGGTGGTCACCACCCAGGTCGCCGGGGTACGGCTGCGGGCGCCGATGCTGGCCATCCACACCGTCGCGGCGGGCGGCGGCTCGGTGCTGCGCTACGACGGCGACCGCCTGCGGGTCGGCCCGGACTCGGCCGGCGCCGACCCGGGACCGGCCTGCTACCGGGGCGGCGGGCCGCTGACCGTCACCGACGCCAACCTGCTGCTCGGCCGGATCCAGGCCGAGCACTTCCCGCGGGTCTTCGGCCCGGACGGCGGCCAGCCGCTCGACATCGATCTGACACAGCGTCAGTTCACCGAACTCGCCGAGGAGATCGGCGGGTTGTCGGTCGAGGAGGCGGCCGAGGGGTTCCTGCGGATCGCCGTGGGCAACATCGCCAACGCGGTCAAGCGGATCTCCGTCCAGCAGGGCCACGACGTCACCCGCTACGCCCTGACCACCTTCGGCGGCGCGGGCGGCCAGGTCGCCTGCCCGGTGGCCGAGGCGCTGGGCATCCGCACCGTCCTCGTCCCCCCGATGGCCGGGGTGCTGTCCGCCCTCGGCATCGGCCTGGCCGACACCACCGTCCTGCGCGAGCACGCCGTCGAACGACCGCTGGCCGAGGGGGAGATGGACGCGGTACGGGCGCTCGCCGAGGAGCTGGCCCGGGCGGCCACGGAGGAACTGCTCGACCAGGGCGTCCCGCGGGAGCGGATCCGCCTCGCCCGCCGGGCCCGCCTGCGCTACCGGGGCACCGACACCACCATCGGGGTCCCGCTCGGCGAACCGGCCGGGATGCGGGCCGAGTTCGAGGAGCGGCACCGGTCCACCTACTCCTTCCTGATGGACCGCCCGCTGGTGGTCGAGGCCCTCGCCGTGGAGGGCACCGGCCTCACCGAGCAGCCCGAGCTCGACACCCTCGCCCCGGCGGCCGAGCCGGCCGAACCCGTCCCCGTCCGGCTGTACACCGGCGGCGAGTGGCGCCGAGTGCCGCTGCTGGAACGGGAGTCGATGCGCGCGGACGACTCCCTCGACGGCCCGGCCGTGATCGCCGAGGCCAACGCCACCACCGTGGTGGACGCCGGCTGGAAGGCCACCGTCACCGCCGCCGGGCACCTCCTGCTCGAGCACGTCGAGGCCCGCACCGAGGAGTCCGTCACCACCACCGCCGACCCCGTCCTGCTGGAGGTCTTCAACAACCTCTTCACGGCGATCGCCCAGCAGATGGGCGCCCGGCTGGAGTCCACCGCCCAGTCGGTCAACATCAAGGAGCGGCTCGACTTCTCCTGCGCGCTCTTCGACCCGGACGGCAACCTCGTCGCCAACGCCCCGCACATCCCCGTCCACCTCGGCTCGATGGGCACCACCGTCAAGGAGGTGCTCCGCCGGCGCGGTCCGCGGCTGCGCCCGGGCGACAGCTACGCCGTCAACGACCCGTACCACGGCGGCACCCACCTGCCCGACATCACCGTGGTCACCCCGGTCTTCGATCCGGACGGCCGTGAGCTCCTGTTCTTCGTCGCCTCCCGGGGCCACCACGCCGAGATCGGCGGCATCACCCCCGGCTCGATGCCCGCCGGGAGCCGCGAGATCCAGCAGGAGGGCGTGCTGTTCGACAACTGGCCGCTGGTGGTGGACGGGCGGCTGCGCGAGGCGGAGACCGTACGGCTGCTCACCGAGGCGCCGTACCCGTCCCGCGACCCGGACACCAACCTCGCCGACCTGCGCGCCCAGGTGGCCGCCAACCGCAAGGGCGTCGACGAGGTCAACGCGATGATCGGGCACTTCGGCCTGGATGTCGTCCAGGCCTACATGCGGCACGTCCAGGACAACGCCGAACAGGCGGTGCGCCGGGCGATCGACGAACTGGCCGACGGCTCGTACCGCTACGAGACCGACTCCGGCGCCGTGATCGCCGTCTCGGTGCGCGTGGACCGCCGGGACCGCAGCGCCGTCATCGACTTCACCGGCACCTCGCCGCAGCTCGACAGCAACCTCAACGCGCCCTCCGCCGTCGTCACCGCGGCCGTCCTGTACGTCTTCCGCACCCTCGTCGCCGACGACATCCCGCTCAACGACGGCTGCCTGCGCCCGCTGCGGATCGTCGTGCCGCCCGGCTCGATGCTCGCCCCGGTCCACCCCGCCGCCGTCGCCGCCGGCAACGTCGAGACCTCGCAGGCCGTCGTCGGCGCGCTCTACGCCGCGCTCGGCGTGCAGGCGGAGGGGTCCGGCACGATGAACAACCTGAGCTTCGGCGACGCGGAGCACCAGTACTACGAGACCATCGCCTCCGGCTCCGGCGCCGGGCCCGGCTTCGACGGCGCGGACGCCGTCCAGACCCACATGACCAACTCCCGGCTCACCGACCCCGAGGTCCTGGAGTGGCGCCTGCCCGTCCTGGTCGAGGAGTTCGCCGTCCGGCGCGGCAGCGGCGGCGCCGGACGCCACCACGGCGGCGACGGCGTCCTGCGGCGGCTGCGCTTCCGCCGGCCCGTGACCGTCAGCCTGCTCACCGGCCACCGCCGCGTCCCCCCGTACGGCCTGGCCGGCGGCTCCCCCGGCGCCCTCGGCACCAACCGCGTCCTGCGGGCCGTCGGCACCGAGGAACCGCTGCCCGGCTGCGGCACCGCCGACCTGGCGGCCGGCGACCTCCTGGAGATCCGCACCCCGGGCGGCGGCGGCTACGGCCCCGCCTCCGAGGACCGCCCCCGTCCCCCGGAGTGACGGTCGCGTCCACCGGCGGCGGCCGGCCTGCGCGCGCCCCTGTGCGCGGCCGGTCCACCGGCCCGATCCTGGAAGCCGGGACGAGGAGGCGCGAGGCGGCGATGGACGCACCGGAGGAGACCGAGGCCTGGGTCGTGGCCCGGCCGGGGCCGATGGCGACGGGCCCGCTGGTCCGGGAGCGGCGGGCGCTCGCCGCACCCGGGCCGCAGGAGGTCCTGTTGGAGGTGGAGGCCTGCGGGGTGTGCCGGACCGACCTGCACCTCGCGGAGGGCGATCTCGCCCCCAGGACGCCGAGGTGCAGCCCGGGGCACGAGGTGGTCGGCCGTGTCCGGGCGGCCGGTCCGGCCGTCACCGAGTTCGCGCTCGGGGACCGCGTCGGGGTGGCCTGGCTGGCCGGGACCTGCGGTGACTGCGGCTACTGCCGGGCCGGGCGGGAGAACCTCTGCCCGCACTCCCGCTACACCGGCTGGGACCGGCACGGCGGCTACGCCCGCCACCTCACCGCGGACGCCCGCTTCGCCTACCCGCTGCCCGAGGGCCCGCCCGCCGAGGAACTCGCCCCGCTGCTGTGCGCCGGGATCATCGGCTACCGGGCGCTGGAACGGGCCGAACTGCCCGAGGGCGGGCTGCTGGGGATCTACGGCTTCGGCGCCTCCGCGCACCTGACCGCCCAGATCGCCCTCGCCAGGGGCGCCCGGGTGCACGTGTTCACCCGGGGCGCGGCGGCCCGACAACTCGCGCTGGACCTCGGCGCCGCCTTCGCCGGCGACTCCTACGACCCGCCCCCGCAGCCGCTGGACGCCGCCATCCTCTTCGCCCCGGTCGGCGAACTGGTGCCGGTCGCCCTCGCGGCCCTGGACCGCGGTGGCACGCTCGCGGTGGCCGGCATCCACCTCAGCGACATCCCGGTCCTGAACTACCAGCGGCACCTCTTCCAGGAACGCACCCTGCGCAGCGTCACCGCCAACACCCGGGCGGACGGCCGCGCCTTCCTCGCGGAGGCCGCCCGCACCCGCCCGGCGGTCCACGTCCGCCGCTACCCGCTGCACCACGCCGACACCGCGCTCTCCGACCTCGCCGCGGACCGCGTGACCGGCGTCGCGGTCCTCGTCCCGGACCAGTAGCGCCTTGTCAGGTCGAGCACATCGGCGAGGCCATCGGCCGCCGGATCCGGGTCGAGCACGTCTCCGACGAGCAGGCCCGCGCGGACGTCGCCAGGACGATGCATCCGGTCGTGGCCGAGGCGATCGTGGGTCAGTGGGCCGCCGCCGACGGCGTCGTGGCCGTGACCTCCGTCATCGCCGAGCGGATCACCGGCGCTCCGGCGCACACCTTCGCCCAGTGGGCCGTCGACCACGCCGACGACTTCCGCTGAGCCCGTCCTGCCGGCCGAACCGTCCGCCGTCCCGCACAGGGGTACGCTGTGGGCCGCCTCCCGGCGGCTTCCTGCGTGTCGGAACCGAGGACCGGTGCCCGGGCGTCCGGTCCTCCGGGGTGTCGTCGTCCGCCACCGGGAGGGTTTCGGATCGTGGTGTGGGGTTTCATCGGCGTGCTGTTCGCGCTGCTACCGCTCGTCCACTGGGTGCTGCGCGCCCGGTCGACGCCGCTGCGGCTATCCGTTGCCGCCGTGCTGCTGCTCTGGCTGGCGCTGGTGCTCGCGGTGGCGTTCGACCTGCTGCAGCTGCGGAGCGAGGGCGAGCTGTACCTGCTGTACACGCCGCTCGCCGAACTGGTCGTCCTGGTCGGCCTGTGGCTGGAGCGACAGCTCGTCGGCCCGCGTCCGGAGCGCCCGGTCGGCTGGTCCCGGGCGGCGGGCATCGCTTTCCACAGCCAACTGGCCCTCGTGCTCACCGCGACCCCGTTGCTGGCGCTCGTGTTCTTCCACGAGGCGGACGTCCCGTCGGCGAAGGCCGTGCCGCAGCTGCCGCCCGGCTACACCACCATCGGCGGCGGCCGGGACTGCGGCAACGGCCACGACGCCACCTGCTGGCGCACGCTCTACCTGGCGGGCCCGCCGGACGTGCCGACGGCGCAGGCCGCGGACCGGCTCCGGCCCCGGCAGCGCTGCGAGGCGAACGGCTGGCTGCTCGACCGCCGCGAACTCTGCACCGACGTGAGCACCGACGGCGCCACGATCGTCTACCGCGTCATCCTCGGCGGCGGTCTCTAGCCACCACGGCCGGCACCCGCCGAACGGTCCTGATCGCCGCTCGTCCGGGTGATGACGCGGGGCGCGGACGCGAGCTGGGGCCGCCCGGGCGGGCGGGTGCGCGAGGGTTCGCCTGCGACCCATTTCTCGTGGAGCGGAGGCGATCGTGGCTGGTGCCGGTGGACGGAACGTCGTTCGTACGGGGCGGCTGGTGCGGGTGGCCGCGTCCGTCGTGGTCCTGGCGCTGGCCGCCGGGTGCGGTGGTGGCGGGGGTGGCTCCTCCGCCACGACGACTCCGGCGCCCGTCCTGCCCACGGCGGAGACACCCGTGCCGACCGGTTCGGCCGGCTCGGACCCGAGCGCGATCGCCTCGCTCTTTCCGGGCAGCAAGGGCGGCACGGCGGTGTCCAAGGCGACGCTACCCGCCACGCCGCTCGGCGAGCAGGTGACCAAGACCATGTACATCGTCGCCCCTCCCATCACCTCCGAAGCCGGCACCGGCACCGGCACGGACAGCGGGACGACGATCGGGGACGTGCACCTGCCGGCGGGGAGCTTCTCGGTGGTCAGCAACCCGTGTACCGGAAGGACGCTTCGGCCCGGAGAGTCCTGCCCCCTCACGGTCGCCTTCTCGCCGACCACCGTCGGCACGCACAGCGCCGAACTCACCGTCGACACGTCGGCGACCGACTCGGACTACCGCGTCGAACTGGTCGGCGAGGGGCTCGAGTCGGGTTCGTCGTCACCGTCACCGTCGTCGCCCTCGAACGCGCCCACGCCCTGGACCACCTCCTCGCCCGAGGTCACCCCCACCGCCGAGGAACCCTCGGCCGAGGAGACGGCGGGCTGAGGTGACGGCGAGCCGAGCCGTCAGCCGAGCGTCTCGATCCGGATGGACTCGTCGTCCCGCAGGACCACGGTCACGTCCCTGGGCCGGCGGCGGTCGTACGAGACGAGGTAGTAGCGGGCGCTGGACTTGGCGAGCAGCATGAACCCCCGGTACTGGTAGCGGTACGGACCGCCCGCCTCGCCGAGGTCCGTGAAGTAGATGCCCCGGGCATCGTGGGTGATGGGCGAACGGGAGTAGATCAGGACGCTGACCCGCCCCGCGAATCCGGCTTCCGCGTCGCGGATCGCCTGGTCGTCCCCCGCCTCGTCGGCGTAGCGCGCCAGCGCGAAGAACAGGCTCATCGTCAGCAGCCCGATCAGCACGGCGCCGACGAGCGTCTGGATCCGCCCGCCGGCGACCGACTCTCCGCTCGCTCGGCGGCCGACCCGGTGGAGGCGCAGCGCGAACAGCGCCAGCGCCGCGCCGAGCGCCACCACCAGGGGAGGAACGACCACGCGCGGCCAGCCGGCCTCCAGGAGCGACAGGACGCTGCGGGTCCACCAGCGCGGCTGGGTGAAGACCAGGAACCCCAGCAGGAGCAGCAGGCCACCCGCGAGTCCGCATCCGACGGCGGTGCGCTGCCACAGCGGCAACGCTCGCGGGCGTGCCAGCCGGTGCTCGACCAGGCCGAAGACCGCCAGGACGACGAGCACGCCCCACAGCAGTGTCCAGAGCGGGAGGAACAGCGCTGTGGGGCTGGCCGTCAGATAGCTCTCCAGCGACAGTTCGAGGTCGCTCGTCGGGATGCCGAAGTGGACGTAGTACGCCGCCGTGTAGGTCCGGCCCATGTAGTACAGCAGGCCCACGACGACCGATCCCGGTGCCACGACGTAGGCGGCCTTCTCCAGGAACGCCCTGGTCCGGTCGTCCCGCGGTCTCGCCGCCGGATCGGAGCCGGCCACGGCGCTGGGGGCGGCCGGCCGGCGGACACGGCGGGCCGGGCGTCCGACCCGAGCGCGCCGCTCGGTCACCGGTCATCCAGTCTCATGCCCCGACAACGAGCCACCTCGTGCTTCGGTCACGGACGGCCGACCGGCGCCCCCGCCCCGGGGGCTCCGGCGGAAGGGGGCGGGGGCACCGGTCGGCCGGGGGCCGTACCCGGATCAGCTCCGGACGGCCACCAGCTGGCTGGAGCCGTCCGACAGGCCCGCGATGGCGGCGCGCTGGGCCGGGAAGGTGCTCGCGCCGTACGGGCCCTGGACGGCGGCGAAGCCGGACCAACTGCCGTTGGAGAAACGGGTCTCGTGGTAGACGTTCCCGTCGCCGCCGACCACCGCCACCTGGGCCGAGCCGTCCGACAGCCCGGCGATGCCGACCGTCCGCGCCGCCATGGTGGGCGTGCCGCGGCCGGGGAGCGGGGCGAAGCCGCTCCAACTGCCGTTGGAGAAGCGGGTCTCGTGGTAGACGTTCCCGTCGCCGCCGATCACCAGGACCTGGGCCGAGCCGTCCGACAGCCCGGTGATGGCCACCCGCCCCGCCGCCATCCGCGAGCTGTTGATCCCGGGGAGCGGGGCGAAGCCGCTCCAACTGCCGTTGGAGAAGCGGGTCTCGTGGTAGACGTTGCCGTCGCCGCCGATCGCCAGCACCTGGGCGGAGCCGTCGGGCAGGCCCGCGATGGCGACGTCCCCGGCCGCCATGGTCGGGGTGCCGACCCCGGGGAGCGTTCCGTAGCCGGACCAGTTGCCGTCGGCGAGGCGGACCCGGTGGTAGACGTTGCCGTCGCTGCCGATGGCCAGCACCTGCGAGGAGCCGTCCGGCAGGCCCGCGATGCCGGCCCGGCGGACCTGCGCGGTCGGCGTGCCGTCGGCGGGGAGCGCGGCGAAGCCGCTCCAACTTCCGTTCGCCGCACGGACTCCGTGGTGGAGCCGGCCGTCCAGGGCGATGCCCAGCTCCTGCGAGGAGCCGCCCGGCAGCCCGGCGATCGCGGCCTCCGAGCCGCGGAACACGCCCGCCGCGCCCGTCAGCGGGCTGAAGCCGGGCCAGGCCCCCGAGCTCTGCCGCACACCGAGGAAGAACCCGCCGGACTGGGACGGCGGGGCACCGGTGAGCTGGATGTCGAGGTAGTCCTGGTCGATCGGTATCGAGTAGCCGCCCCAGGTCTCCGCGTCCTTCGGCGCGGCGTACTGGTGGGCGCGCTGGTGGTTGGACCAGTATCCGGCCGGGATCGCCGGGTCGTCGGTGTTCTCCCTGCCGTTCCAGTTGGCGCTGAAGACGGCGTCGGGCATGGTGTAGGCGCTGTTGCCGGTGTTGGCGGCCAGGTCCTTCATGCCGGACGAGGAACTGCTGTAGACACCGGAGTTGTAGCCCCAGGCGTGCAGTTCGTTGGTCCAGGCGGTGAGGAACGCGAGCACCGCGGCCGAGTACTGCGGGGCGGGGTACGCCTCCATGTCGTAGTAGAGGACCGTGCCGGGGCCGAAGCCGAGGGCGCGGGCCTGGTTCACCGCGTCGTCGGCGGCGTTGGCCCCCTCGGTGGTGGGATAGGCGATCTTCGGGGCCTGCACGCCGACGTACAGCGGCATGAACGCCCAGCCCGCGGCGTGCTGCTGCTCGACCCAGGAGGCCTTCAGGTTCGGCTGGTCGCAGGCCCGCTGGGAACCGCCGATGTAGATGCCGACCGCCCGGTACGGGGAGGAGGCCATCCACGCCTTCATCGCGGCGCCGGAGGGCGCGGTACAGGCGTCGAACCCCTTGCCGGTGTGGTTCGTCGCCGACCCGGGTATCAGCGCAGCCGCGGATGTCGGCGCAGCGGGCGCTGCGGGCGCTGCGGGCGCAACGGGCGCTGCAGCGGGCGCAGCGGCGGGCGCGGCCTTC
>NZ_JBEXJK010000191.1:0-15417 GCF_040609095.1 Kitasatospora sp. NPDC004799 | reverse complement strand
CTCGGCCGGGGCCTCGGCGTCCGCCTTGGCGGCGGAGCGCTTGGCGGCCGGGGCGGCGCCACCGGCCGCGAGCAGCGGGTCCCCGCCGCTCTTCTCCTTGATGGTCTCGATCAGCTGGCTCTTGCGCATGCGTCCGGTACCGGTGATGCCAAGGTCCGCGGCGAGCTTCTGGAGCTCGGCCAGGACCATGCCGTCCAGGCCCGCGGCGGCACTGCGGCGGCGCCGCGCCGGGGCAGCGGGGGCGGCGGCTGCGTCCGACGCTTCGGCGTCCGGGCGCGCGCCCATCAGATCGGTGGAGTCGCTCACTAAGGGTCCTTCCCTGGAGCGGACGTCGGCCTGTCTGGCTCGGCGACCGGTTGTGCTGTCCTGACCAACGCTCGACTGCGTCGGTCCGAGGCGGTGGTCCCTCGAATGGCGGGAGCCCGTCGAGGGAGAGCTACGTACGAGGTGCGGTGCATGAAGCACGGTGGTGCTGAGTGGCGCGTGGGCCGGTCGTGTGTCGACCTCCCCTGAGGGCGTAACCCCCACGCTCCCTGCGAATCCCGGGCCCCCGTCGCGTGACGGTGGCCCGCGCTCCGCCCGTCCTGGCCTCGAGGTGGGAGGCCGCGGGTGGGAGTCAGGTGCCGTCACGGCTTCGGGATGCGGCCGCATGTCGCGCAGGCAGGCTGCGTACGCGCTGCGGTGGGCTCCCGGAGAATCGTCGCCCCGTGCATCGCCGGGACTCCACTGCCGTGGAGCGCTGGGATCGGGACGCGGCGCACCTAGCCCCGGAGGGCACCTGGTGCAGCAATGAGGTTAACACTACCGACCCTCTCAGACATTCCCCAGCCTTGCGCTTGCCAATCGTGTCCGTCGGACCCGGCTCGGCAGGGTGCCGCCGCCGGGCCCCGAGCGGCCCGTTCGGGCTGCTCAGACGTCCAGCGGGAGCACGACGGCCCCGGTGCGGTCGACGTCCAGCCGGTGCGCGGCGAACGCCGGGTCGCCGCCGTGGCCGTGGTGCCCGGCGAAGGAGAGCACCTTGTCGGCGTTCGCCTCGTCGGTGAGCGCCAGGACGGTCGGTCCGGCCCCGGAGATGACGGCGGGGACGCCCTCGGCGCGCAGCGCGCCGACCAGGGCGGCGCTGTCCGGCATGGCGGAGGAGCGGTAGTCCTGGTGCAGCCGGTCCTCGGTGGCGGCGAGGAGCAGCTCGGGGCGCCGGGTCAGCGCCTCCACCAGCAGCGCGGAGCGGCCGGCGTTGACGGCCGCGTCGGCCAGCGGGACGGTCTTCGGCAGCAGTCCGCGCGCGGTCTCGGTGAGCACCTCGCCGGCCGGGACGAACACCACCGGGACGACCCGCTCGGACGGCTCCAGCGCGACCGCCTTGGCCGACTCCTCGTCGGTCCAGGCGATGGTGAAGTTGCCGCGCAGGCAGGCGGCGACGTTGTCCGGGTGGCCCTCCAGCTCGGAGGCGAGGGCCAGCAGGGCGTCGTCGTCCAGCGCGGAGGGGCCGCCGATGGTCACCGCGCGGGCGGCCACGATGCCGGCGCAGATGGCGGCCGAGGAGGAGCCGAGGCCGCGGCCGTGCGGTATCCGGTTGGCGCAGACCACTTCGAGGCCCCGCGGCTGGCCGCCGAGCCGGTCGAAGGCGGCGCGCATCGAGCGGACCAGCAGGTGGCGCTCGTCGCGCGGCAGCGTCTCCGCGCCCTCGCCGGCGATGTCGACGGAGAGGCCGGAGTCGGCGACCCGGACGACCACGTCGTCGTACAGACCCAGCGCGAGCCCGAAGGCGTCGAAGCCCGGGCCGAGGTTGGCGCTGGTCGCGGGAACCCTGACCCGGACGGCGGCGGCACGGAACGCGGGACCGGCCATGCGGTGGACTCTCCTGGAGAAATCGGGCGGCGCGGAGCGCGTCGTCGGTGCGAGGGTGGGGAACGGACCGCGGCCCCTCGGGGGCGGGCGGTCGCGGCGGTCGGCGCGGCCCGGATCCACCGGGCCCGGGGCATCTGCCACACGGCCGAGGCCAGAGTATCGAAGAGAGGTTCCCCAGCGGTACACCCCGTGGGCCTTCGATCTGGTGTGTTGCCGTTCTGGCCGGAATGCGCACCCCCTTTTCCGTCGGGGAGGGGGGCGGAAACGGTTCACCGCGCGGAGGCCGATTGACACCAAAGTGTCAATGCGGAACTCCGGCGGGCCGACCCCCGAACGGGTCGGCCCACCGGAGCGTCAGGCCCCGTCAGCGGTCGAGCAGTCCGAGGCTGCGGGCGGCCGCCTCCGGGTCGATCGGGACGACCTGCGGCTGCGGCGCGCCGGCCACCGCCCAGTCCGGGTCCTTCAGGCCGTTGCCGGTCACGGTGCAGACGATCCGCTGGCCCGGGTCGACCAGGCCGGCCTCCGCCTTGGCCAGCAGGCCGGCCACCGAGGCGGCCGAGGCGGGCTCCACGAAGACGCCCTCCCGCGAGGCCAACAGCCGGTAGGCGGACAGGATCTGACGGTCCGTCACCTTGTCGATGAGGCCGCCGGACTCGTCCCGCGCGGCGAGCGCGAAGTCCCAGGAGGCCGGGTTGCCGATCCGGATCGCGGTGGCGATGGTCTGCGGCTTGAGCACCGGCGCGCCGTCCACGATCGGGGCCGAGCCGGAGGCCTGGAAGCCCCACATCCGCGGGGTGCGGGTGGCGAGGCCGTCGGCGGCATACTCTCGGTAGCCCTTCCAGTACGCGGTGATGTTGCCCGCGTTGCCGACCGGCAGGACGTGGATGTCCGGGGCGTCGCCGAGCATGTCGACGATCTCGAAGGCCGCGGTCTTCTGGCCCTCGATCCGCACCGGGTTGACCGAGTTGACCAGCGCCACCGGGTACTTCTCGGACAGGTCGCGCGCGAGGGTGAGGCAGTCGTCGAAGTTCCCGTCGACCTGCAGGATCCGGGCGCCGTGCACCAGCGCCTGGCCCATCTTGCCGAGGGCGATCTTGCCCTGCGGGACGAGCACCGCGGAGACCATCCCGGCCCGCACCGCGTACGCGGCGGCGGAGGCCGAGGTGTTGCCGGTGGAGGCGCAGATGACCGCCTGCGCGCCCTCCTCCTTGGCCTTGGAGATGGCCATCGTCATCCCGCGGTCCTTGAAGGAGCCGGTCGGGTTGGCGCCCTCGACCTTGAGGTAGACCTCGCAGCCCGTGCGCTCGGAGAGCACCTGGGCGGGGACCAGGGGCGTGCCGCCCTCCAACAGGGTGACCACCGGGGTGGCCGCGGTGACCGGCAGGCGGTCCCGGTACTCCTCGATCAGGCCGCGCCACTGGTGGGTGTGCGCGCCTCGGACGACGTTCTCGGCAACGGCGTTCATGGCTGGTTCCTTATTCCCCTTCGACCCGCATGATGCTGGCCACGTCCCGCACGCTGTCCAGCGCGCGGAGCTTGTCGACCGTCGCCGACAGCGCGGCGTCGGTGGCACGGTGGGTGACCACGACGAGCGAGGCGTCGCCGTCGCGGCCCTGCTGGCGCACGGTGTCGATGGAGACGCCGTGCTCGGCGAAGACGGACGCCACCTGGGCGAGCACGCCCGCGCGGTCGTCCACGTCCAGGCTGACGTGGTAGCGGGTGACCACCTCGTCCATCGGCTTGGCCGGCAGCCGCGTGTACACGGAGTCACCGGGGCCGGGGGCGCCGGCCAGCTTGTTGCGGCAGACCGCGACCAGGTCGCCGAGCACCGCGGAGGCGGTCGGCGAGCCGCCCGCGCCGGGGCCGTAGAACATCAGCCGGCCGGCCGCCTCGGCCTCGACGAACACCGCGTTGTAGGCCTCCCGGACGGAGGCCAGCGGGTGCGACAGCGGGATCATCGCCGGGTGCACGCGCGCGGTGACGGACTCGCCGTCCGCGGCCCGCTCGCAGATCGCGAGCAGCTTGACCACGCAGCCCATCTCCTTGGCGGAGGCGATGTCGGCCGCCGTCACCTCGGTGATGCCCTCGCGGTAGACGTCCGCCGCGGTGACCTTGGTGTGGAAGGCGATGCCGGCCAGGATCGCGGCCTTGGCGGCGGCGTCGAAGCCCTCGACGTCGGCCGTCGGGTCGGCTTCGGCGTAGCCCAGCGCGGTGGCCTCCTCCAGCGCCTCCGAGTAGCCGGCGCCGGTGGTGTCCATCTTGTCGAGGATGAAGTTGGTGGTGCCGTTGACGATGCCCAGCACCCGGTTGACCTTGTCGCCCGCGAGGGACTCGCGCAGCGGGCGCAGCAGCGGGATCGCGCCCGCCACCGCGGCCTCGTAGTACAGGTCCACCCCGGCCTCGGCGGCCGCGGCGTGCAGCTCGGTGCCGTCCTTGGCGAGCAGCGCCTTGTTGGCGCTGACCACCGAGGCGCCCTGCGCGAAGGCGGACAGGATCAGCGATTTGGACGGCTCGATGCCGCCCACCACCTCGATCACCACGTCGATGTCGCCCCGGGTGACCAGGGCCTCGGCGTCGGTGGTGATCAGGTGCTCGGGGACGCCGGGGCGGGTGCGCCCGGCGCGGCGGACCGCGATCCCGGCCAGCTCGACCGGAGCACCGATGCGAGCGGCGAGGTCGTCGGCCGTCGTCGTCATGATGCGCGCCACCTCGGAGCCCACCACACCACAACCCAGCAACGCCACCTTCAGCGGGCGCGTACGCATCATCCGACTCCGCTCTGCATTCATTCGCTTCGGTAATTTCCGGCGGTTTTTCCTGGGCCGCCGGGAACTTCGGTCCGTACCAGTCTCCGGGACTTTCCGTACGGATCTACGGTCGTTCCATGATCTGAGACGAGGATTTCGTCATCCGATATCCAGACGCAGGAGATCCTCCTCCGTCTCGCGCCGGACGATCACCCGCGCCGCGCCGTCCCTGACGGCGAGCACGGGGGGCTTGAGGGCGTGGTTGTAGTTGCTCGCCATCGAGCGGCAGTAGGCACCGGTGGCGGGCACCGCGATCAGGTCGCCCGGGGCCAGGTCGGCCGGCAGGAAGGCGTCCCGGACGACGATGTCGCCGGACTCGCAGTGCTTGCCGACCACCCGCACCAGCATCGGCTCCGCGTCGCTGGTGCGCGACACCAGGGCCACCGAGTACTCGGCGTCGTACAGCGCGGTGCGGATGTTGTCGGACATCCCGCCGTCCACGCTGACGTAGGTGCGCAAGCCCGGCAGCGGCTTGACGGTGCCGACCTCGTACAGCGTGAACGCCGTCGGGCCGACGATCGCCCGGCCCGGCTCCACGCTCAGCCGGGGGGCGTTCAGGTGCGCGGCGGCGCACTCGCGGCGGACGATCTCGGCCAGCGCGGCCGCGATCTCGGCCGGCTCGCGCGGGTCGTCCTCGCTGGTGTACGCGATGCCGAGGCCGCCGCCGAGGTCGATCTCGGGCAGCTCGACGCCGTGCTCGTCGCGGATCTGCGCCAGCAGGCCGACCACCCGGCGGGCGGCCACCTCGAAGCCGGCCGTGTCGAAGATCTGCGAGCCGATGTGCGAGTGGATGCCGCGCAGCTCCAGGCTCTCGTGGCCGAGCACCCGGCGCACCGCCTCGGCCGCCGCTCCCCCGTTCAGCGAGAGCCCGAACTTCTGGTCCTCGTGCGCGGTGGCGATGAACTCGTGGGTGTGCGCCTCGACGCCGACGGTGATCCGGATCAGCACCGGCTGGCGCACGCCCTGGTGGGCGGCGATCGCGGCCAGGCGCTCGATCTCCTCGTAGGAGTCGACCACGATGTGCCCGACGCCGGTCTTCACCGCGTGCTCGAGCTCGTCCACCGACTTGTTGTTGCCGTGCAGCGCGATCCGCTCCGGCGGCATCCCGGCGGCCAGCGCCACGGCCAGCTCGCCCGCGCTGCACACGTCGAGGTTGAGGCCCTCCTCGTGCAGCCAGCGCACGACCGCCTTGGAGAGGAACGCCTTGCCGGCGTAGTAGACGTCCGCGCCGGCGCCGAAGGCGTCCCGCCAGGCGCGCGCCCGGGACCGGAAGTCCTCCTCGTCCAGCACGTAGGCGGGGGTGCCGAACTCGGCGGCCAGCCGCCGGACGTCGACGCCGCCGACGGTGGCCACGCCCTCGGCGTCGCGGGTGACGGTGCGGGCCCAGACCTTGGGGTCGAGCGCGTTCAGGTCGGCGGGCGGGGCCTGGTAGTGGCCCTCGGGCAGGACGTCGCCGTGGCGGGGGCCTGCGGGGTGTGCGGAGCGACTCATGCGCCCACCTCGCCGCGCTCGGCGGGGCATTCGCCACGCGCAGTACCCATGATTCGCTCGCTTCGCTCGCTCATGTTCGAACATCCTTCGAGACCTATGGCGAGGGGCGGCGACGGTCTCCGTTGACCGTCAGCCGCCCCCGCTGTGCGCTTGGGGGTGGTGCCTACATCCGCTCGGGCGCCGTCACGCCCAGGAGCGTGAGGCCGTTGGCGAGCACGGTGCGCGTCGCCTCGACCAGCCAGAGGCGGGCGCGGTGCGTGTCGGTGAGCTCCTCGTCGCCCTTGGGCAGGAACATGCAGTTCTCGTACAGGCGGTGGTACTTGCCCGCGAGGTCCTCCAGGTAGCGCGCGACCCGGTGCGGCTCGCGCAGCTCGCCGGCCGTGGCCAGCACGCGCGGGAACTCGGCGAGGTGGCCGAGCACGTCGGACTCCCACTCGGTGGCGAGCAGTTCGGGCTTGAACTGCTCGACCGTGCCCTTGTCCACGCCCAGCTCGGCCGCCTTGCGCGCCACGCCGCACATCCGGGTGTGGGCGTACTGGACGTAGAAGACCGGGTTCTCGTTGGTCTGGCTGGTCAGCAGGTTGATGTCCAGCGTGATCGTCGAGTCCGTGGAGGAGCGCGCCAGGGTGTAGCGGGCGGCGTCCACGCCGATCCACTCGACCACGTCGTCGATCGTGATGATGTTGCCGGCCCGCTTGGACATGCGGACCTCTTCGCCGTCGCGAAGCATCTTCACGAACTGGCCGATCTTCACCTCGATGTTGTGGTTCATGTCGTCGCCCGCGCAGGCCGCGATGGCCTTGAGGCGGTTGACGTAGCCGTGGTGGTCGGCGCCCAGCATGTAGAGCGCGACCTCGGCGCCGCGGTCCCGCTTGGACAGGTAGTACGCGGCGTCGGCGGCGAAGTAGGTCTTGTCGCCGTCGGCCTTGACCAGGACGCGGTCCTTGTCGTCGCCGAAGTCCGTGGTGCGCAGGAAGACCGCGTCGTCCTGCTCGAAGACGTGGCCCTGCTCGCGCAGCCGGTCGATGGCCTTCTCGACCGCACCGGAGTCGTGCAGCGTCTTCTCCGAGAACCACACGTCGAAGTGGGTGCCGAACTCGTCCATCGAGCGCTTGATCTCGGCGACCATGAGCTTGAGGCCCTCGGTGCGGAAGACCTGCAGCTGCTCGGCCTCGGGCAGGTCGAGCACGCCCGGGATCGCGTCGGTGAGGGTCTTGGCGATGTCGACGATGTACTCGCCGACGTACCCGCCCTCGGGCACCTCGCGGCCGTTCGCGGCAGCCTGCAGCGAGGCGGCGAACTTGGTGATCTGCACACCGGCGTCGTTGAGGTAGTACTCGGTGGTGACGTCGGCGCCGGAGGCCCGCAGCACGCGCGCCAGCGAGTCGCCGACGGCGGCCCAGCGGACGCCGCCGATGTGGATCGGGCCGGTCGGGTTGGCGGAGACGAACTCCAGGTTGATCTTCAGGCCCTGGAGGGCGTCGTTGCGGCCGTAGGCCTCGCCCGCCTCGACGATGGTGCGCGCCAGCGCACCGGCGGTGGCGGTGTCCAGGGTGATGTTCAGGAAGCCCGGACCGGCGATGTCGACCTTGGCGACGCCGGTGATCCCTCGCAGGCGGTCGGCCAGCAGCTCGGCAACGGCTCGCGGCGGCTTGCCGGCCGCCTTGGCGAGCTGGAGGGCCACGTTGGTCGCGTAGTCGCCGTGGTCCCTGTTCTTGGGCCGCTCGACCGTCACGTGCTCGGGCACGGCGACGGCCAGCTCGCCCGCCTCGACGGCGGAGCTCACTGCGGCCTGGATTGCCTGGGAAAGGTCTGCGGGGGTCACGACGCCAAGCGTAGGCGAGACGGGGTGCCCGCCCGCCACCCGGTTTACCGGTTGAGACGCCGGGACGCCGTGGTTCCCGGGTCTCAGCCGCCGTCCGGACGATCTGTTCGCTCAGGGCGAAATCCGCCGGGGTGGGTGCTCAGGACTCGCCGGGGTGGGTGCTCAGCACCCGCCGGGGTGGCCCTTGAGCCGCATCAGCCGCTGGACCAGCGCCACCAGGTCGGCCGGGTCGAAGGGCTTGCCGAGGTAGCCGTCCACCCCGACCGTCTCCCCCAGGTCGAGGTCGGCCGGGGTGCAGGCGCTCACGATCGCGATCGGCAGCCGGCTGGTGTCCGGGGTCGCGCGCAGCCGGGCCGCCGTCCGCAGGCCGTCCAACCGCGGCATCACCACGTCCAGCGTCACCACGTCGGGCCGCACCCGGCGGATGACCTCCAGGCACTCGGCGCCGTCGGCGGCGGTCACCACCTCGAAGCCCTCGAGCTCCAGGTTGACCCTGATCAGCTGGCGGATCACCTCGCTGTCGTCCACCACGAGGACCCGCCCGGACACTCCCGACACCTCACCGAGGGTATCGGCGGCCCCGCCGCCCCGTCCGGCCTTTGGGCACTTCCGCTCCCCCGCCGCTCCCCGCCCGCCGGAGCCGCCCGGACGGCCTTCCGGGAAACCCGTGCACGGACCACGGCCGGAGCCTGGTAGTGTTCTCCACGTCGGAAGCGCGAGCGGCCGACAGGCCGAAAGGCCCCCGTAGCTCAGGGGATAGAGCACCGCCCTCCGGAGGCGGGTGCGTAGGTTCGAATCCTACCGGGGGCACTCACGCGGTGATCGCGAGAGTGTAACCATGGCCCAGATCAGTGGAGTTGATCCACGGATCTGGGCCTTCGTCATGTTCCGGGGGTGTGCCCGGCCGTTCGCGACCCCCGGGGGTCGCGAACCGGGCTCAGGAGGCGGCCGTCTCGGCCTGGGCGTACAGGTCCTCGATCGCGTGGTCGAAGTAGGCGCTGTACGAGACGTCGTCGGTGTCGCCGCCCTGCTGGTAGCCGCCGATCGCGCCGATCACGTCGCCGGTGGCGGTGTCGATCCACGGGCCGCCGCTGGTGCCGGCCGGGTAGGCCGGGCAGTGGATCACCCGCTGGTGGTCGCTCTGCCGGGCGGTGGTGTTGGTGCACAGCAGCGGCGTCTCGGAGCCGGCGGGGTAGCCGTAGAGCCGGACGGTCGCGTCGAACGGCTCGTCGGCGCCCAGCCGGTTGCCGCCGACCACGTCCTCCACGTTGCGGCCGTCGTTGGGGGCGGTCTCCAGGATCGCGAAGTCCTCGTCCACGTCGCCGTCCTGGGACCAGGCGGCGGTGGTGTGCACCGCGGTCACCCGCCACATGCCGTACGGGGCGGAGCCGTCGCGGTAGCCGGGCGCGAAGGTGACGCCGTCGGTGCCGCTGAGGCAGTGCGCGGCGGTCAGCAGCAGGTTGCCGGTGGCGCTGTGCAGCACGCTGGCGGTGCAGAAGTGGTTGCCGGCCGCCGGGGCGCCGCTGAACAGGGCGCCGACGGTCCCGGTTTCGAGTTCGCCGGCCGGGGCCGGGCCGGTGCTGCCGAGGGCGGGGTCGTGGACGGCGGGGGTGGCGGTCGCGGCGGCCGGGGCGGCGGTCGGGGTCGCGGTCGCGGAGGGCGTGGGGGCCGTGGAGGGCGTCGGCGCCACGACCGGGGTCGCCGCCGGGTCGGTGGCCGGGGCGGGCACGGCGGCGGTGCGGGTGCTGCGCGCCGCCTTCCCGGCGGCCGTGGCGTCGGACAGGTCCAGCCCGTGCGTCCCGGTCAGCACGGCGGCGACCACCACCGCCGAGAGCGCGGTGAACAGGGACGGGGCCAGGAGCCTGCGGCGGCGCGACCTCTGGCGGCGGTGCTTGCCCATGCCTGGTTCTCCTGCGGGGCGTTCGGGGGCGGCGTTCGGTCGACGACTATGGCGCCCCAGCCTGGAAAGGACGTGACGGGCTCCTGGGAGCTCGATGAGAAACCCGTCGCCCGCCCGCGCCCCCCGACGTCACCGGACGGGCAGCACCGCGTCCAGTTCGGCGGCCCCGACGAAGGCGGTGTGCGTCCCGGCGGCGGTGCAGGCGAAGGCCCCGGCCACCGTACCGGCCCGGGCGCAGTCCAGCGGTGCGCGACCCCGGAACCACGCGTACAGGAAGCCGGTCACGAAGGCGTCCCCGGCGCCGTTGGTGTCCACCACCGGGCGGCCCGGGTCGACGGCGGGCAGGTGGCGCGGCCCGGGGTCGTCCCGGGTGAGCAGGTGGCAGCCCTCGGCACCGGCGGTGGCGACGACCACCCGCGCGCGCCCCTCGGCGAGGATCGCGCGCATCACCCGCTCGTGCCGGCCCCGGCAGCCGGCCACCGAGAGGAAGACCAGGTCGGAGCCGAGCGCGTAGTCGCGGTGGTACGGGTCGGCGCCGTCCCAGTCGTGCAGGTCGGTGGAGGTGGTGCGGCCGAGCCGGTGCAGGTCGCCGTACATGTCCCGGTTGACGCCGGTGATGGACAGGTGGACGTGCCGGCTGCGCTCGGCGTACGGCAGGTAGAGGTCGCGCGGCAGCCGCAGGTCGGCGGGGTGGCGGGCGTCGAAGAAGGAGAACCGGCGGCCGGCCGCGTCCACCAGGTTGACCCCGCGCGGGGTGCCGTGCGGGCTCACCCGGTGCGCGAAGTGCAGGCCGTGGCGCGCGTAGTGGGCGCGGATCAGGTCGCCCTGGGCGTCGTCGCCGAGGAAGTCGACGAACGCGGTGCGCAGGCCGAGGTGGTGGGCGCCGAGCGCGACGCCGTTGCCGGTGTGGCCGACGTAGTCCCGCACCGGTTCGACGAGTTGCGAGTCGCCGGGCGGGACCTCCAGCCGCTCGACCCGGACGACGGTGTCCACGCCGGCGCCGCCGACCACGAGCAGGTCGAACTCGGGCGGCGCGGTCCCGTACCCGCTCCCGCTCCCGTTCCCGCTCCCGCTCCCGCTCTCGTTCCCGGACAGCACGGCGGCGCCTCCTCGATCCCTGGACGGTGGCCAGGAGTCAAGCAGGCGCCGGAGGTCGACTGCAAGGCTTGCTGCAAATTTCAGTCGGCCGGTGGCCGCTCCGCCCCCGTCCGCGCCCGGGCCTCGCTCGCGGGCCGGACGTTGGCCCTGACCTCGGCCGCGGCCGCCGCCCGCAGGTCCGTCGGCCGGCCGTCCACGGCGGGTACGGCCGCGGCCTCCGGCTGCGCCGCGCCGTCCACGGCCGCGGCGGCCTCGCCCGGCGCCGGCCGGTGGTCGATCATCAGCACCGCGACCAGCGCGGCCAGCACCAGCACGCCCGTCGCCACCCAGGTCGCGACGACGTACCCGTGCACCGCCCCCTGGGCCCGCACCGCCGGGTCGGCGGCGATCCGGCCGGCCAGGAAGCTCGCGGTGGCGCTCGCGGCGACCGTGTTCAGCAGCGCGGTGCCGACCGAACCGCCCACCTGCTGGGCCGAGGTGATGGCGGCCGAGGCCGCGCCCGCCTCGTTCGGGGCGACCCCGAGGGTGGCCAGGCTGATCGCCGGCATGAACACCAGGCCCATGCCGAAGCCGATCAGCAGCTCGGCGGGCAGCACCATCGCGGCCCACGGGCTGTCCACCCGCATCTGGGTCAGCCAGGCCAGGCCACCCGCGGCGATCAGCAGGCCCGGGCCGATCAGGTTCCGGGACGGCACCCTGGTCATCATCCGGGCCGCGAAGCCCGTCGAACTCAGCACGATGGCGACCGTCATGGGCAGGAAGGACAGCCCGGACACGATCGGCGAGAAGTGCTTGATGGCCTGGAGGTAGTAGGTCAGGAACAGGAACGTGCCGAACATGCCGACCATCGCCAGGCCGACCGAGAGCGCGCCGCCGCCGCGGTTGCGCTCGGCCACGATGTGCACCGGCAGCAGCGGGTGCGCGGTGCGCCGCTCAACCAGGACGAACACCACGAGCAGCGCCACGCCCAGGACCAGCGGGCCGATCACCAGGCCGTCGCCCCAGCCCCGGGTCACGGCCTCGGAGGTGCCGTAGACGATCGCCAGCAGGCCGCCGCAGCCGAGCAGCGCCCCGGGCAGGTCGAGCTTCGTCCGGCGTCCCTTCCCGACGTGGTCGCGCCGCAGCACGGTGAACGCCGCGAAGGCGGTGACGACGGCGATCGGCACGTTGACGAACAGGCACCAGCGCCAGTCCAGGTACTCGGTCAGCAGACCGCCGGCGATGAAGCCGATCGCGGAGCCGCCGGCGGCGATGGCGCCGAAGATGCCGAAGGCCGTACTGCGCTCACGCGGATCGGAGAAGGTGGTGGAGAGCAGCCCCAGCGCGGAGGGCGCGAGCAGGGCGCCGAACGCGCCCTGGAGGGCACGGGCGCCGAAGAGCATGACCGGGCCGGTCGCCGCGCCGCCGAGGGCGGAGGCGAGGGCGAAGCCCAGCAGGCCGATGGTGAAGACGCGCTTGCGGCCGAAGAGGTCGCCCAGCCGGCCGCCGAGCAGCAGCAGACCGCCGAAGGCGAGGGTGTAGGCGGTGATCACCCACTGCCGGTCGGCGTCCGAGATGCCCAGGTCCCGCTGGGCGGACGGCAGCGCGATGTTCACGATGGTGATGTCGAGGACGATCATGAGCTGGGCGGTGGCGATGACCGCCAGCGCCCACCAGCGGCGGCGGTCCGCGTCCTCATGACCGTGACCGGCGGTGGTTTGCGCAGTCACTGGTCGAGCCTTCCGGAGTGGGGCGGAGAGGTCACGCAGTCGCCTTCCAGCGAAACTCCGCTCCGGACGGATCGCAAGGAAAAACCTCATAAAATCAGGCTTTTGGGACAAAAGAACCAGGCCCCTGGGACTCCGGGCGGAGTCCCGGGGGCCTGGTCCCGCTCCCCCGGTGTCAGAGCGCCGAGAGCTCCTCGACCAGGTCGTCCAGGCCCAGCGAGCCCTGTGAGAGCGCCGCCATGTGCCAGGCCTTGAGGTCGAACTCCTCGCCGCGCGCCTCGTGCGCCGCCTTCGCCGCCGCCCGTCCGCGCAGCCAGGCGCGCTCGCCGAGCTTGTAGCCGATCGCCTGGCCGGGCAGGCCCAGGTAGCGGACCAGCTCGCTGTCCAGGAACTCGGCGGACAGGCCGCAGTACAGGCCGAAGAACTCCCGGGCGTGCTCCGGGCTGACCGGCTCGCCGGGCTTGTACGGGGAGTCCGCCGGGAAGTCCAGGCCCACGTGCATGCCGATGTCGACGATGACCCGCAGCGCGCGCATCATCTGCGCGTTGAGGTAGCCCAGGCGGTGGCCCGGGTCGGTGAGGTAGCCGAGCTCGTCCATCAGGCGCTCGGCGTACAGCGCCCAGCCCTCCAGGTTGGCGCTCACCCCGCCGAGGCTCACCTGGTAGGTGGAGAGCCGGTCGGCGACGTAGTTCCACTGCGCGAGCTGGAGGTGGTGGCCCGGCACGCCCTCGTGGTACCAGGTGGAGACCAGGTCCCAGACCGGGAAGCGCTCCCGGCCGACCAGCGGCAGCCAGGTCCGCCCGGGACGGCTGAAGTCCAGCGAGGGCGCGGTGTAGTACGGCGCGGCGGCGCTGCCCTCCGGGGCGATCCTCGACTCGACCCGGGTGACCGGCTCGGCCAGGTCGAAGTGGGTGCCCTGGAGGTCCCGGACGGCCCGGTCCATCAGGCCCTGGAGGTACTCCCGGGCGGTCTCGGCGCCCTCGATGGCCGGGCCCTCGGTCTCCAGCCAGTGCATCGCCGCCAGCGGTCCGGCCCCGGGCCGGACCTTCTCGGCCTCGGTCTCCATCTGCGCCAGCAGGTCGTGGAACTCGCTCCAGGCCCAGGCGTAGGCCTCGTCCAGGTCCAGGTCGGCGCCGGTCCAGTAGCGCACCCAGCGGACGTAGCGCTCCCGGCCCACGGTGTCCGGGGCGCCGGCCACGGCCGGGCCGTACACGTCGCGCAGCCAGTCGCGCAGCTCGGCCAGCGCGTCGGCGGCGGCCACCGCGTGCTTCGACAGCTCGGCGTGCAGCGACTCCGGCGCGGCCTGGACGAACCGGCCGAACCACGCACCGGGGACCCGCTCCTCGGCCGGCGTGTCCTCGCCCAGCCACTCGGCGAACTGCTCCAGCACGGTGGCCACCTGGCGCGGGCCGGACAGCAGGCCGCGCTCGACGCCCTCGGTCAGCGTGCGCCGGTACTGCTCGAGCGCCGCCGGGACCCGCGCCAGGCGGCGGCCGACCACCTGCCACTCGGCCTCGGTGTCGGTGCCCATCAGGGTGAAGGACTCCCGCAGGTCGTGCACCGGGGAGCCGAGGTTGCGCAGCGAGCGGAAGTTCTCCCCCGCCTCGTGGACGGCGAGTTCGGCGGTCAGCCGCTCGCGCAGCAGCCGGGCGCAGCGGCGCTCCGCCTCGTCCTCGGCGGCACCGGCCCGCTCGGCCTCGTCGAGCTTCGCCAGGGTGCGGCGGGCGAGGTCGGCCAGGGCCTCGGGACCGGCCGGGGAGAGGTCGGGCAGCCGGTCGTCGTCGAGGTTGACGCCGAGGTAGACCGCGGTCAGCGGGTCGAGCTCGGCCAGTTCGCGGACGTGGTCGTCGGCGATGCGGCGAGGGGTGGCGCCGTCGGCGGTGATCAGTTCTTCACGCATTCGGACATCATTTCGTGGCGGACGGGCTTTGCAACCCCCTTTCCGACCGGGGTTCGCCTGCGAAAATCCGTTCGGCGCGACCGGATCCGATCCGTCCGGCGCCCATTACGCTTGGCCGCCATGGAAGCCAGCCCCGCCCCGGCCGCACCCGAGCCGCGCCCGCGCCGCACCGGCTACCGGCGGCTGCCGGTCCAGCAGCGGCGCGAGCAACTGATCGCGGTCGCCCTGGAGCTGTTCGCCTCCCGGCCGCCCGAGGAGGTGAGCCTGGACGACGTCGCCGAGGCCGCCGGGGCGTCCCGCCCGCTGGTGTACCGCTACTTCGCGGGCGGCAAGCAGCAGTTGTACGAGGCCGCGCTGCGCTCCGCGGCGGACGAGCTGACCGGCCGCTTCGCGGTGCCGGTGAGCGGCACGCCGTCCGAGCAGCTGTCGGCGGTGCTGGAGCGCTACTTCGCCTTCGTGGCCGAGCACGACGCGGGCTACTCGGCGCTGCTGCGCGGCGGTTCGGTGGTGGAGACGGCCCGCACCTCGGCGATCGTGGACGACGTCCGGCGGGCGGCGCTGCGGCGGACGCTGCGTCACCTGGGCGTGCGCGAGGCCGGACCGCGGCTGACGCTGCTGGTGCGCTCGTGGATCGCGGTGGTCGAGGGCGCGTCGCTGAGCTGGCTGGACGAGGGGCGGGCGCTGCCGGTGGCGGAGCTGCTCGACTGGCTGGTGGACCAGTTCACCGCGATGGCGGCGGCGACGGCGCTGCACGACCCGCAGACGGCCGAGGTGCTGGCGGGGGGCTCACCCGATCTGGCATGCTAAAACTCGTTCAGCACCGCCGCTGATGGGACGCAGGC
>NZ_JBEXJK010000190.1:0-15518 GCF_040609095.1 Kitasatospora sp. NPDC004799 | reverse complement strand
AAGAAGTTGCCGACAACATGAAGAAGTATGGTGGGTTCATCCCGGGCATCCGGGCCGGCCGGCCGACGGCCGAGTACCTGAACTACGTGCTGACCCGAATCACGTGGCCGGGTTCGCTCTACCTGGGCCTGATCGCGTTGATCCCGATGATCGCCCTGGTCGCCTTCGGACAGCAGACCAACTTCCCGTTCGGCGGCACCAGCGTGCTCATCGTCGTCGGCGTCGGACTCGAAACTGTGAAGCAGATCGAGAGCCAGCTCCAGCAGCGCAATTACGAAGGGTTCCTCCGCTGATGCGTATCGTCCTCGTTGGTCCTCCCGGGGCCGGGAAGGGTACTCAGGCGCACGTCCTGGCCAAGACCCTGTCCATCCCCCACATCTCCACCGGTGACCTGTTCCGTGCGAACATCAGCCAGGGCACCCCGCTGGGGCTTGAGGCGAAGTCGTACATCGACAACGGTCGCCTGGTCCCGGACGAGGTGACCATCGGGATGGCCAAGGACCGGATGCTCCAGGAGGACGCCGCCGGCGGTTTCCTGCTCGACGGCTTCCCGCGCAACCTCGGCCAGGCCGAGGCCCTGGACGCCTTCCTCACCGAGCAGGGCATCAAGCTGGACGGCGTGCTGGACCTGGAGGTCCCCGAGGACGAGGTCGTCAAGCGGATCGCGGGCCGTCGCCTGTGCCGCAAGGACGGCAGCCACGTCTTCCACGTCGCCTACAACCCGCCGAAGGTCGAGGGCGTCTGCGACGAGTGCGGCGGCGAGCTGTACCAGCGCTCGGACGACACCGAGGAGGCCGTGCGGGTCCGCCTGGAGGAGTACCACTCCAAGACCGAGCCGATCATCGGCTACTACCAGGAGCAGGGCCTGCTGGTGACCATCCCGGCCCTCGGCAAGGTGGACGAGGTCACCGCCCGCGCGATCGAGGCGCTGAAGCAGAACAGCTGAGACTCTCGGCGAACGTACGACGGTACGGCCGGGTCGCCCGCCCCTCGCGGGTGGCCCGGCCGTTTCGGCGTCGTACGGTGGTAGCAGTGGTAATCCGGACTTGGAAGGCGTGACCAGATGGTGGAGATCAAGACCCCCGAGCAGATCGCGAAGATGCGAGCGGCCGGGCTGGTCGTCGCCGAGGCCCTGAAGGCCTGTCGCGAGGCGGTCGTCCCCGGGGTGACCACCCAGGAGCTCAACGACATCGCGGACAAGGTCATCACCGACCACGGCGCCACCTCGAACTTCCGCGCCCACCACGGCGGGCTCTGGTTCCCGGGCGTGATCTGCGCCTCGGTGAACAACGAGGTCGTGCACGGCATCCCCGGCGAGCGGGTGCTCCAGGAGGGCGACGTCATCTCGATCGACTGCGGCGCCATCCTGGACGGCTGGCACGGCGACTCGGCCATCACCGTGGCGGTCGGCGAGGTCCGCCCGGAGGTCGAGATGCTGAGCCGGGTCACCGAGGGCTCGATGTGGGCCGGCATCGCCCAGATGAAGAAGAACAACCGCCTGGTGGACGTCTCGAAGGCGATCGAGGGCTACATCCGCCGCCAGCCGCTGCCGCCCAAGGGCAAGTGGGGCATCACCGAGGGCTACGGCGGCCACGGCATCGGCACCGCGATGCACATGGAGCCGCACGTGCTGAACTACGTCGAGCGCGGCCGCGGCAAGGGCCCGAAGCTGGTCCCCGGCACCGTGCTGGCGATCGAGCCGATGGTCTCGCTCGGCACCCCGCACACCACCGTGCTGGAGGACGACTGGACGGTCGTCACCAACGACGGCACCTGGGCCTCGCACTGGGAGCACTCGGTGGCCGTCACCGAGCAGGGCCCGCTGGTGCTGACCGCCTTCGACGGCGGCAAGGCCGAGCTGGCCAAGCTGGGCATCACCGCAGCTCCGGACCCGCTCGCGTAGTCCGGGCGGCACCCGACTGCCGCCGCTGACAAGGGATCAGAGCCCTGGAGGTTTGGACCTCCAGGGCTTTTGTCCTATTTTTATGCGCTGGTAGTGGTCCGCAGTGGCTTACGAGCGAGCAGGAGACAGCACGTGCTCAAGGGATTCCGCGACTTCATGATGCGCGGCAACGTCGTCGACATGGCGGTCGGTGTGGTCATCGGTGCCGCGTTCACCGCGGTGGTGACCGGCTTCGTGTCCGCCTTCCTCACCCCGCTGGTGGGCGTGGTGGTCGGGGCGGCCGGCGACTTCAGCTCGTACAAGGCGCACATCGCCGGGGTGACCTTCCCGTACGGGCAGTTCCTCAACGTGCTGATCGCGTTCTTCATGACCGCCGCGGTGCTGTACTTCTGCGTGGTGCTGCCGATCACCAAGGCGACCGCGCGCTACATGCCGAAGAAGCCGAAGGCCCCGAAGCGCCCCTGCCCGGAGTGCCTGACCGACATCCCCGAGGCCGCCCGCCGCTGCTCGGCCTGCACCGCCCACGTCGAGCCGCTGACGGTCACCACCAAGGCCTGACGCCACGGGTGTGACGGCGACCGCTTTCCGGGGCCCCCGTTTTGGTCCACCGGACGCGCTGGCGTAGGATGGACCGTCGGCTCACTCGTAGCGTGCTTCAGCACGCCCTCTTCCCCTCGGGGGCGGGGTGAACCCAGGTTCGCACGAGCGTTCCGCATACGGTAGCCGGTCCCGGAAGGTGGATCTCGCAGTTCATGGCTAAGAAGCAAGGCGCCATTGAGATCGAGGGCACCGTGATCGAGTCTCTTCCGAACGCGATGTTCAAGGTCGAGCTGCAGAACGGTCACAAGGTCCTCGCGCACATCAGTGGCAAGATGCGCATGCACTACATCCGCATCCTGCCGGACGACCGGGTCGTCGTGGAGCTCAGCCCCTACGACCTCACGCGCGGGCGGATCGTCTACCGCTACAAGTAAGAACGTCAGATCTAGACCCGGAGAACCTGAAACATGAAGGTCAAGCCGAGCGTCAAGAAGATCTGCGACAAGTGCAAGGTGATCCGCCGCCACGGCCGGGTCATGGTGATCTGCGACAACCTGCGCCACAAGCAGCGCCAGGGCTGATCGCTCTCCCGCATTTCTCGTAGTACTTCGCGCGACGCGAAAACGTCATAAGCGGGTTACCCGATCCGTCCGTTCGCGGGCGGACTGCCGCCCCCGGTCAGAGGCCGGGGCTCCATCGTCGAGAGGCGAAGGAGTAGGTAGCACGCAAGACCTCTGAAGAACCACAGGAGCCTTGAATGGCACGCCTCGCCGGCGTTGATCTCCCCCGTGAGAAGCGGATCGAGATCGCCCTCACCTACGTGTACGGCATCGGCCGTACCCGCGCCCAGCAGACCCTGGCCGAGACCGGTGTCAGCCCGGATGTCCGCGTCCGCGACATCTCCGAGGACGACCTCGTCAAGCTGAGCCAGTACATCGACGCCAACTACACGGTCGAGGGTGACCTCCGCCGTGAGGTGGCCGCCGACATCCGCCGCAAGGTCGAGATCGGCTGCTACGAGGGTCTGCGTCACCGCCGCGGCCTGCCGGTCCGCGGCCAGCGCACCCACACCAACGCGCGTACCCGCAAGGGCCCGCGTCGCGCGATCGCCGGTAAGAAGAAGCCGGGCAAGAAGTAGTCCGTCCCGTAACCGGACATCCCTCCGGCCCGCGGGTCAGCGGACCGACCACCTCAGTAGGAGAACAGACTTATGCCCCCCAAGGGTCGTCAGGCTGCCGGCGCGAAGAAGATCCGCCGCAAGGAAAAGAAGAACGTCGCTCACGGCCACGCGCACATCAAGAGCACGTTCAACAACACCATCGTTTCGATCACCGACCCCTCGGGCAACGTGATCTCCTGGGCCTCCGCCGGCCACGTCGGCTTCAAGGGCTCGCGCAAGTCCACCCCGTTCGCCGCGCAGATGGCCGCCGAGGCCGCTGCCCGTCGCGCGCAGGAGCACGGCATGCGCAAGGTCGACGTCTTCGTGAAGGGTCCGGGCTCCGGCCGCGAGACCGCGATCCGTTCGCTCCAGGCCACCGGCCTGGAGGTCGGCTCGATCCAGGACGTCACCCCCACCCCGCACAACGGCTGCCGTCCGCCGAAGCGCCGCCGCGTCTGACGCAGCGCCTTCGGGCACGTAGGTAGTGCTTTAAACCTCGTACGGGCTCCCACGTAGTGATTAGTCGCTGCTCGCGGGAGCCCGTACGCTTGGTCCTGTCGGCATCAAATAGTGGGTGCCGAAGACAACTGGAGGAATCTCCCCATGCTTATCGCTCAGCGTCCTTCGCTGACCGAAGAGGTCGTCGACGAGTTCCGCTCGCGGTTCGTGATCGAGCCGCTGGAGCCGGGCTTCGGCTACACCCTCGGCAACTCCCTGCGCCGCACGCTCCTGTCGTCGATCCCGGGTGCCGCTGTCACCAGCATCCGCATCGACGGCGTCCTGCACGAGTTCACCACCGTGCCGGGCGTCAAGGAGGACGTGACCGACCTCATCCTCAACATCAAGCAGCTGGTCGTCTCCTCGGAGCACGACGAGCCGGTCGTGATGTACCTGCGCAAGCAGGGCCCGGGTGTCGTCACCGCCGCCGACATCGCCCCGCCGGCGGGTGTCGAGGTGCACAACCCCGAGCTGGTCCTCGCCACGCTGAACGGCAAGGGCAAGCTGGAGATGGAGCTGACCGTCGAGCGCGGTCGCGGCTACGTCTCCGCCGTCCAGAACAAGGCCTCCGGCCAGGAGATCGGCCGCATCCCGGTCGACTCGATCTACAGCCCCGTGCTGAAGGTCACCTACAAGGTCGAGGCCACCCGTGTCGAGCAGCGGACCGACTTCGACAAGCTGATCGTCGACGTCGAGACCAAGCCCGCCATGCGTCCGCGCGACGCCATGGCCTCGGCCGGCAAGACCCTGGTGGAGCTGTTCGGCCTCGCCCGCGAGCTGAACATCGACGCCGAGGGCATCGACATGGGCCCGTCCCCGACGGACGCCGCCCTGGCCGCCGACCTGGCGCTGCCGATCGAGGAGCTGGAGCTCACGGTCCGCTCCTACAACTGCCTCAAGCGCGAGGGCATCCACACCGTGGGTGAGCTCGTCGCCCGCTCCGAGGCCGACCTGCTCGACATCCGCAACTTCGGTGCGAAGTCGATCGACGAGGTCAAGGCGAAGCTGGCCGGCATGGGCCTGGCCCTCAAGGACAGCCCGCCCGGGTTCGACCCGACCGCTGCCGCCGACGCCTTCGGCGCCGACGACCTCGACGACTCGCACTTCGCCGAGACCGAGCAGTACTAAGAGAATTGGCCGCGGGGGCGGTTCCACGGAGCCGCCCCCGTCGTCGTGAAAGTCGTACGGGCACAGTGCCCGTACGCCCGCTGCGGTACCTGGTACGGCCGCAGTCGGAGATTCGAGGAGTAATTCCATGCCGCGTCCCACCAAGGGTGCCCGCCTGGGCGGTGGCCCGCACCACGAGCCGCTGCTGCTCGCCGGTCTGGCCCGTGAGCTGTTCCAGTACGGCCGCATCACCACCACCGAGGCCAAGGCCCGCCGCCTGCGCCCGCTGGCGGAGAAGCTGATCACCAAGGCGAAGAAGGGCGACATCCACAACCGTCGCCTGGTGCGCAAGACGATCACCGACGTCGCCGTGCTGCACACCCTCTTCACCGAGATCGCGCCGCGCTACGAGAACCGCCCGGGTGGCTACACCCGCATCACCAAGGTCGGTCCCCGTCGTGGCGACAACGCCCCGATGGCCGTGATCGAGCTGGTCGAGGCGCTGACCGTCGCGCAGACCGCCGTCGGCGAGGCCGAGGCCGCCACCAAGCGTGCCGTCAAGGAGGCCGACGCCAAGGTCGAGGAGACCAAGGCCGACGACGCCGCCGAGGCCGCCGAGCAGGCCTGACACCGCTAGGTGTGGTGGGCCCGTTCTCCCATTCGTGGGGGAGCGGGCCCGTTCCTTATCCCCGGGAGTATGAGCACGTGGTCAACGATTGCGCCGAGCGGCCGCCGGTGAAGGACGGCCCGGCCGACGGGTACGTCCGGGTCCGGCTGGACCTCGCCTACCAGGGCGCCGAGTTCTCCGGCTGGGCCCGCCAGAAGGGCGGCCGCCGGACGGTCCAGGAGGAGATCGAGACCGCGCTCCAGGTCGTCACCCGCAGCTCCGAGCTCTTCCCGCTGACCGTGGCCGGCCGCACCGACGCCGGGGTGCACGCCCGCGGCCAGGTCGCCCACGTCGACCTGCCGGCCGATCTGTGGGAGGCGCACCGGGAGAAGCTGCTGCGCCGGCTGGCCGGCCGGCTGCCCGGGGACGTCCGGATCTACCGGGTCGGCGAGGCGCCGGCCGGGTTCGACGCCCGCTTCTCGGCGATCTGGCGCCGGTACGCGTACCGGGTCGCCGACCACCCGGGCGGGGTGGACCCGCTGCTGCGCGGCCACGTGCTCTGGCACGACCGCCCGCTGGACCTGGACCGGATGAACGCGGCCGCGGAGCTGCTGCTCGGCGAGCACGACTTCGCCGCGTACTGCAAGAAGCGCGAGGGCGCCACCACCATCCGCACCCTGCTGGAGCTGCGCTGGGACCGCGTCCCGGTGGACGCCTACGCCGCCCAGGAGGGCTCGCTGGCGGTCGCCACCGTCCGGGCCGACGCCTTCTGCCACAACATGGTCCGGGCGCTGGTCGGCGCGATGCTGCTGGTCGGCGACGGGCACCGGCCGGTGGAGTTCCCCGGCGAGGTGCTGGCCGGCGGGGTGCGCAACTCCGCCGTCAACGTGATCCGGCCGTACGGGCTGACGCTGGAGGAGGTCGGCTACCCGCCGGACGACCAGCTGGCCGAGCGCAACCGCGCGGCCCGGCGGATGCGCACGCTGCCCGGGCAGAGCGAGCCCGTGCGGTAATCCGTTTTGGCCCGGCGCGTCCGCTTGGGAGAATCGCCTCCATGGGACACGTCGAGATTTCGCACCTGGAGTACTACCTGCCGGACGGGCGCGTGTTGTTCGACGACGCGTCCTTCCGGGTCGGCGAGGGGTCCGCGGTCGCCCTGGTCGGCGCCAACGGGGCCGGCAAGACCACCCTGCTGAGGATGATCGCGGGGGACGTCCAGCCGCACGGCGGCTCGGTGACGGTCAGCGGCGGGCTCGGCGTGATGCGCCAGTTCGTCGGCACCACCGGCCGCGAGGACCAGCAGTCCTCCCCGGGCGCGCTGCCGGCCGACGCCTCGGTGCGCGACCTGCTGGTGTCGGTGGCGCCGGAGCGGATCGCCAAGGCGGCCCGCGCGGTGGACGCCGCCGAGCTGGCGATGATCGCCCAGGACGACGAGAAGACGCAGATGGCCTACGCCCAGTCGCTCTCCGACTGGGCCGACGTCGGCGGCTACGACTACGAGACCGACTGGGACGTCTGCACCATGGCGGCCCTCGGGATGCCCTTCGACAAGGCCCAGTGGCGCGGCCTGAACACCCTCTCCGGCGGCGAGCAGAAGCGGCTGGTGCTGGAGGCGCTGCTGCGCGGCCCGGAGGAGGTGCTCCTGCTCGACGAGCCCGACAACTACCTGGACGTCCCGGCCAAGCGCTGGCTGGAGGAGGCCATCAAGGCCACCCCGAAGACCGTCCTGTTCATCTCGCACGACCGCGAGCTGCTCTCCAGGACCGCCGACAAGATCATCAGCGTCGAGTCCGGCGCGGCCGGCAGCAGCGTCTGGGTGCACGGCGGCGGCTTCGACACCTTCCACGAGGCCCGCAAGGCCCGGTTCGAGCGCTTCGAGGAGCTGCGCCGCCGCTGGGACGAGGAGCACGCCAAGCTCAAGAAGCTGGTCGTCACCCTGCGCCAGGCCGCCTCCGTCAGCCACGACATGGCCTCCCGCTACGCCGCCGCCCAGACCCGGCTGAAGAAGTTCGAGGAGGCCGGCCCGCCGGAGGCGCCGCCGCGCGAGCAGAGCATCACCATGCGGCTCAAGGGCGGGCGCACCGGCGTGCGCGCCTTCACCATGGAGCGGCTGGAGCTCACCGGCCTGATGCAGCCCTTCGACCTGGAGGTCTTCTACGGCGAGCGGGTCGCGGTGCTGGGCGCCAACGGCGCCGGCAAGTCGCACCTGCTGCGGCTGCTGGCCGGGGACACGACGGTCGCGCACACCGGCGACTGGAAGCTCGGCGCCCGGGTCGTCCCCGGCCACTTCCGGCAGACCCACGCCCACCCGGAGCTGTTCGGCCGCACCGTGCGGTCGATCGTCGAGGAGGAGCACGCGCTCAGCCGCGGCGCCGCGATGGGGGCGCTGCGCCGGTACGAGCTGGACCGCCAGGAGGAGCAGAAGTTCGAGTCGCTGTCCGGCGGGCAGCAGGCCCGGCTGATGATCCTCAAGCTCGAACTCTCCGGGGTGACGGCTCTGTTGCTCGACGAGCCGACCGACAACCTGGACCTGGAGAGCGCCGAGGCCCTGCAGGCCGGCCTGGAGGCGTTCGACGGCACCGTGCTGTGCGTCACCCACGACCGCTGGTTCGCCAGGACCTTCGACCGCTTCCTGGTGTTCGGGGCGGACGGCCGGGTGTACGAGTCGCCGGAGCCGGTCTGGGACGTGACCCGGGTGGAGCGCGAACGCTGAGTGACGGCGGGGGCCGGTCCCGGGCATTTTTGACCCGCTCCGGCCCTGCCGGTAACCTGGACGCTTGATGTGCGTATTGGCTCGCTCTATCTCACGTGAGAGGTCGGTACGCCGGAGACATCAGGTCGTCGACCAGCGGTCCCCCTTGAATTGCGTCCAAGGATGGCCAGGCTGCTCTTCCGTCCGGGTGCTCCTGTCAGGACTCACTCACTGAAAAGCGAAGGCTACGACCGTGCGTACGTACAGCCCCAAGCCCGGCGACGTCCAGCGTCAGTGGCACGTCATCGACGCGACCGACGTCGTGCTCGGCCGCCTGGCTTCCCAGGCCGCCAACCTCCTCCGGGGCAAGCACAAGGCGATCTACGCGCCGCACGTTGACACTGGTGACTTCGTCATCATCATCAACGCCGACAAGGTGCACCTGTCCGGTAACAAGAAGACCCAGAAGCTGGCCTACCGCCACTCGGGCTTCCCGGGCGGTCTGCGCTCGGTGCGCTACGACGACCTGCTGGCGAACAACCCGGAGAAGGCCGTCGAGAAGGCCATCAAGGGCATGATCCCCAAGAACAGCCTGGGCCGTCAGATGCTCTCGAAGCTGAAGGTCTACTCGGGCGACCAGCACCCGCACGCTGCCCAGCAGCCGGTGCCGTTCGAGATCACCCAGGTCGCGCAGTAATTCGGCCACCAAGCCCCCCAACACTGAAAAGAGCTGAGGAACACCGTGGCCGAGACCACTGAAACCCTTGAGGTCGACTTCGACGAGACCGTCGTCGAGGGCGAGTACACCTCCGAGGAGAGCTACACCTCCGAGTCGCTGGCCGGCCGCTTCGGCGAGGCCGTCCCCGGCGCCGGCCTGGGTCGTCGCAAGGAGGCGATCGCCCGCGTGCGCATCGTCCCCGGCACCGGCCAGTGGAAGATCAACGGTCGCACCCTTGAGGACTACTTCCCCAACAAGGTGCACCAGCAGACCGTGAACGAGCCCTTCAAGCTCCTGGAGCTGGACGGCCGTTACGACGTCGTCGCCCGCATCAGCGGTGGCGGCGTCTCCGGCCAGGCCTACGCGCTGCGCCTCGGCGTGGCCCGTGCCCTGAACGAGGCCGACGTGGACAACAACCGCGGCGCCCTCAAGAAGGCCGGCTTCCTGACCCGTGACGCCCGCGCCGTCGAGCGCAAGAAGGCCGGTCTGAAGAAGGCCCGCAAGGCGCCGCAGTACAGCAAGCGCTAATCGCCTCCCCGGGGGTGCGGTCCGCCCTGGCGGCGCACCCCCGGGTTGCGCGAAACCGTCGCCCCGGAGTACCCCGTGTACTCCGGGGCGACGTGTTCCCCGGCTACTGTGCGGCGGCCGGGATCATCGGTTGGGTTCCGAGCAGTGGTGATGGAGGACGGGACAGTGGGACGACTCTTCGGTACGGACGGCGTGCGCGGGGTGGCCAACGAGGGCCTGACGGCGGAGCTGGCGCTCGGCCTGTCGGTCGCGGCGGCCCATGTGCTCGGCGAGGCCGGCGCCTTCGACGGCCACCGGCCGGTCGCGGTGGTCGGCCGTGACCCGCGCGCCTCGGGCGAGTTCCTCGAGGCGGCCGTCATCGCCGGTCTGGCGAGCGCCGGAGTCGACGTCCTGCGGGTCGGCGTCCTGCCCACCCCGGCCGTGGCGTACCTCACCGGCGCGCTCGGCGCCGACTTCGGCGTGATGCTGTCCGCCAGCCACAACGCCATGCCGGACAACGGCATCAAGTTCCTCGCCCGCGGCGGCCACAAGCTGGACGACCGGATCGAGGACGCGATCGAGGCCCACTACCGCAAGCACACGCTGGGCGACGAGGACTGGAAGCGTCCGACCGGCGCGGCCGTCGGCCGGGTGCGCGAGTACACCGAGGGCTTCGACAAGTACGTCGCCCACCTGATCGGCGTGCTGCCCAACCGCCTGGACGGCGTCAAGGTCGTCATCGACGGCGCCCACGGCGCGGCCGCCTACGTCGCCCCCGAGGCCTTCGCCCGGGCCGGCGCCGAGGTCGTCCACACCCTGGGGGCCGAGCCCACCGGCCTCAACATCAACGACGGCGTCGGCTCCACCCACCTGGACCGGCTGCGGGCCGCGATGAAGGAGCACCGGGCCGACCTGGGCATCGCCCTGGACGGCGACGCCGACCGCTGCCTGGCCGCCGACGCCGAGGGCAACGAGGTGGACGGCGACCAGATCATCGCCATCCTCGCGGTCGCCATGAAGGAGGCCGGCACCCTGCGCGGCAACACCGCGGTGGCCACCGTGATGTCCAACCTCGGCTTCAAGCTGGCGATGGAGCGCGAGGGCGTCGAGCTGGTGGAGACCGCCGTCGGCGACCGCTACGTGCTGGAGGCGATGAAGGAGCACGGCTTCGCGCTGGGCGGCGAGCAGTCCGGCCACGTGATCCTGCTGGACCACGCCACCACCGGTGACGGCACCCTGACCGGCCTGATGCTGGGCGCCCGGCTGGCCGCCACCAAGCAGCCGCTGGCCGACCTGGCGGCCGTGATGACCCGGCTGCCGCAGGTGCTGGTCAACGTCAAGGGCGTCGACAAGTCCCGGGTGAAGACCTGCACCGAGCTGGCCGCCGCGGTCGCCGGCGCCGAGGCCGAGCTGGGCTCCACCGGCCGGGTGCTGCTGCGCCCGTCGGGCACCGAGCCGCTGGTCCGGGTGATGGTCGAGGCCGCCGACCCGGCGCAGGCCGAGACGGTCGCGCAGCGGCTGGCCGAGGCGGTGCGCACCCACCTGGGCTGAGCCCCGGACACGGCGAAGGGCCCCCGCGCGCTCGCGGGGGCCCTTCGCGTCGTGCTCCGACGGGCGGTCAGAGCTTGCGCAGCAGCGCCCGGCGGACCTTGTGGTCCGCGCCCTTCTGGAGGATCAGGGTGGCCCGGCCGCGGGTCGGCAGCACGTTCTCCAGCAGGTTGGGCTTGTTGATGGTGCGCCAGACCTGCCGGCCGTACTCCATCGCCTCCTCCTCCGGCACCTCGGTGAAGCGGCGGAAGTAGGAGTTCGGGTCCTGGAAGGCGGTCTGCCGCAGCTTGCGGAAGCGGTCCAGGTACCAGTGCTCGATGTCGTCGGTCCGGGCGTCGACGTAGATCGAGAAGTCGAAGTAGTCGGCCACCGCGAGGCGGGTGCGGCCGTCGGTGCCGGGCAGGGCCGGCTGGAGCACGTTCAGGCCCTCGACGATCAGGATGTCCGGGCGCTCCACGGTGAGCCGCTCGCCCTGCACGATGTCGTACACCAGGTGCGAGTAGACCGGTGCGCTGACCCGCTCCTTGCCCGCCTTCACGTCCGCGACGAAGCGCATCAGCGCCCGGCGGTCGTACGACTCCGGGAAGCCCTTGCGGGCCATCAGGCCGCGCCGGCGCAGCTCGGCGTTGGGGAGCAGGAAGCCGTCGGTGGTGACCAGTTCGACCCGGGGGTGCTCGGGCCAGCGGGCGAGCAGCGCCTGGAGCAGGCGGGCGGTGGTGGACTTGCCGACCGCGACGGAGCCGGCCACGCCGATGATGAACGGGGTGCGGGTGCGCTCGGTGTCGGGGGTGTCCAGGAACGTGCCCAGCGTGCCGCGCAGTTCGTGCGTGGCGTGGATGTACAGGTTCAGCAGGCGCGACAGCGGCAGGTAGACGTCGCGGACCTCGTCCAGGTCGAGGGCGGTACCGAGGCCGCGCAGCCGCTCCACCTCCTCGGCGGTCAGCGGCAGCGGCGTACGCTCGCGCAGCGCGCTCCACTCGGCCCGGCTGAGGTCCACGTAGGGGGACGGTGACGGGCCGGGCGTGGCGGCGCCCCGCGTACAGAGTTCGGTCAGCACATGCTCCATTGTGAGCCGTCGCGACGTTCACGGTGGCTGTGGTGTCGGTCACGCAGCGTTCCCGCGCGGCGGGAAAACGGCCACAGAACCGCCCTTATGCTGGCACGCATGTGCGGAATTGTTGGATACGTGGGCGCTCAGGCCGCCCTCGACGTAGTAATCGCAGGCCTGCAGCGACTGGAGTACCGGGGCTACGACTCGGCCGGTGTCGCGGTGCAGGTCCAGGACTCCGAGGGCCGGTGGAGCCTGGCCACCGACAAGCGGGCGGGCAAGCTCGCCAACCTGGAGAAGTCGCTCGCCGAGACCCCTCTGCCCGGCGGCACCACCGGCATCGGGCACACCCGCTGGGCCACCCACGGCGGCCCGACGGACGCCAACGCCCACCCCCACCTGGACGACCGGCAGCGGGTGGCCGTGGTGCACAACGGCATCATCGAGAACTTCGCCCAGCTGCGCGCCGAGATCGCCGAGCGCGGCCACACCCTCCGGTCGGAGACCGACACCGAGGTCGTCGCCCACCTGCTGGGCGAGGCCTACGCGGGCGACCTCGCCGAGGCCATGCGGGTGGTCTGCCGTCAGCTGGAGGGCGCCTTCACCCTGGTCGCCGTGCACGCGGACGCCCCGGACGTGGTCGTCGGTGCCCGCCGCAACTCGCCGCTGGTGGTCGGCCGCGGCGAGGGCGAGAACTTCCTCGCCTCGGACGTCGCCGCGTTCATCGCCCACACCCGTGAGGCGATCGAGCTGGGCCAGGACCAGGTGGTCGAGCTGCGCCGCGAGGGCGTGACCGTCACCAACTTCGACGGCACCCCCGCCGACGTGCGCGAGTACCACGTCGACTGGGACGCCTCCGCCGCCGAGAAGGGCGGCTACGACTACTTCATGCTCAAGGAGATCGCCGAGCAGCCGAAGGCGGTCGCCGACACCCTGCTCGGCCGGATCGGCACCGACGGCCGGCTGACCCTGGACGAGCTGCGGATCTCCGACGCCGACCTGCGCTCCGTCGACAAGGTCGTCATCGTGGCCTGCGGCACCGCGTTCCACGCCGGCATGATCGCCAAGTACGCGATCGAGCACTGGACCCGCATCCCCTGCGAGGTCGAGGTCGCCTCCGAGTTCCGCTACCGCGACCCGATCATGGGCCCGGGCACGCTGGTCATCGCCATCTCGCAGTCCGGCGAGACCATGGACACCCTGATGGCCCTGCGGCACGCCCGCGAGCAGGGCGCCAAGGTGCTGGCGATCTGCAACACCAACGGATCCACCATCCCGCGCGAGTCGGACGCGGTGCTGTACACCCACGCCGGCCCGGAGGTCGCGGTCGCCTCCACCAAGGCGTTCCTGACCCAGCTGGTCGCCTGCTACCTGGTCGCCCTGTACCTGGGCCAGGTGCGCGGCACCAAGTGGGGCGACGAGATCTTCGCCGTCATCAAGGAGCTCGGCGACGCGCCGAAGCAGGTCGAGCAGGTCCTGGAGACCATGGAGCCGGTGCGCGAGCTGGCCCGCTCGCTGGCCGACGCCCGCTCGGTGCTGTTCCTCGGCCGCCACGTCGGCTTCCCGGTGGCCCTGGAGGGCGCGCTCAAGCTCAAGGAGCTGGCGTACATGCACGCCGAGGGCTTCGCGGCGGGCGAGCTCAAGCACGGCCCGATCGCGCTGATCGAGGAGGGGCTGCCGGTCGTGGTGGTCGTGCCCTCGCCGCGCGGCCGGTCGATCCTGCACGACAAGATCGTCTCCAACATCCAGGAGATCCGGGCCCGCGGCGCCCGCACGATCGTGATCGCGGAGGAGGGCGACGAGGCGGTCGTCCCGTACGCGGACCACCTGATCCGCATCCCGGTCACGCCGACCCTGCTCCAGCCGCTGGTCTCCACCGTCCCGCTGCAGGTCTTCGCCTGCGAGCTGGCCACGGCCAAGGGCCACGAGGTCGACCAGCCGCGCAACCTGGCGAAGTCGGTCACCGTCGAGTAGTGACTCCTACGGCGTCCCTGCGGTGGCTGCGTCCTACCGCAGGGGCGCCGTCGTGCTTCCCGCGGGATAGCGTCGGCGGTAGCCGACCGCTGAAGGAGTTCCCGCATGCGTCATGCACACCCTGTGGAAACCGTCCGGGCCGCGGAGGCCGCGCTGATGGCGCGGCTGCCGGAGGGGACGCTGATGCAGCGGGCGGCCGCGGGGCTGGCGGCGACGTGCGCGCGGCTGCTGACCCGGCGTCGGGGCAGGGTGTACGGCAGCCGGGTGGTGGTGCTGGCGGGCAGCGGGGACAACGGGGGTGACGCGCTGTACGCCGGGGCCGCGCTGGCCCGGCGCGGGGCGCGGGTGACGGCGGTGCTGCTGGCGGCCGAGAAGGCGCACCTGGGCGGGCTGGCCGCGCTGCGGGCCGCCCGCGGCCGGGTGACGGCGGAGCAGGACGTCGGCCTGGCCGACTTCTCGCGCGCGGACCTGGTGCTGGACGGCATCGTCGGCATCGGCGGCCGGGGCGGGCTGCGCCCCGGGGCGGTGCCGTACGCGCGGGCCGAGCGGCCCGGGATCGTGGTCGCGGTGGACCTGCCGAGCGGCGTGGACGCCGACACCGGCGAGGTGCCGGGCGCGGCGCTGCGCGCGGACGTCACGGTCTGCTTCGGCACGTACAAGCCCGGGCTGCTGGTCGACCCGGGGGCCTCGTACGCGGGGGTGGTGCAGCTGGTCGGGATCGGGCTGGAGCTGCCGGAGGCCGGGGTGACGGCGCTCCAGCACGCGGACGTGGCGGCGCTGCTGCCGGTGCCGGGCACGGAGAGCGACAAGTACCGGCGCGGCGTGGTCGGGGTGGCGGCCGGGTCGGCGACCTACCCCGGGGCGGCGCTGCTGGCGGTGGCCGGGGCGCTGCACGGCGGCGCGGGCGCCGTCCGGTACGTGGGCGCCGCCGCCGAGGAGGTGGTGCGGCGCTTCCCGGAGACGCTGGTCACCGAGGGCGGGCCGGCCGGGGCCGGGCGGGTGCAGGCCTGGGTGGTCGGGCCGGGCGGCGGCGAGGGGGCGCGGCAGGCGCTGACCGAGGCGCTGGCGAGCGACGTCCCGGTGCTGGTGGACGCGGACGGGCTGACCGAGCTGGGCCGGCTCGGCCCGGACGCGCTGGCCGGCCGCACCGCGCCCACCCTGCTCACCCCGCACACCGGCGAGGCCGCCCGGCTGCTCGCGGGCGCCGGGGGCGGAAC
>NZ_JBEXJK010000189.1:0-15597 GCF_040609095.1 Kitasatospora sp. NPDC004799 | reverse complement strand
ACGCCAGCACCAAGCCCGGAACAGCCACTACAAACGACGAGGCCACAGCCCGAAAACCGAAGCCTCATCACGCTAAGCACCGTTGCAGTACTAGGGCCTGTCTTCACACTCCCGTCGTCCGCCCGGAGGGCGGGCGGGGCGGCGTTGGGGTGCGTGCATCGCAAGGCGGAGGAGGGAGCCACTGCGGTGGGGGCACCTCCCGGCCGCCAGGCTGGGGGCCATTGGCGACCGACGACAACGCGGCGAGGTGCGTGCCCCGGCGTCGCCCCGCAGACGCGAGTGTGAAGACAGGCCCTAGCCTGCCAGCTCCCGCAGCCGCTCGCGGCTGCGCTCGGCCAGCTCCGCGTCGTCCAGCTCCTCGGCGAGGGAGACCAGCAGGGTGTGGGCCTGGGCCTCCTTCGCGTACTGGCTCCGGACCTTGGCCTGCCGGGCGCAGTCGTCCGCGTGGGCGACGGCGAGGTCCAGCTGCCCGAGCGCCCGGTGGGCCCGGGCGCGGACCAGCGGCAGCTTCATCAGCATGTCGTTGTCCCCCGTCCGCGCGGCCCGGTCGGTGGCCTCGGCCAGCAGGGTCAGCGCCCGCTCCGGGCGTCCGTCGGCGATCAGCGCCTGCGCCAGGTTGTAGCTCTGGACGACCTCGCCGTGGTCGTCGCCCCGGTTCTCCGCCAGGGCCAGGGTGAACCGCTCCACCGCGTCGGCCGGCCGGCCGTCGGCCAGGCAGAGCAGGCCGTCCGTCTCGTAGAGCACCCCCACCACCTGGCGGTCGGTCACCAGCGGCACCTGCTCGGTGGCGAGCGCCAGCTGCTCGGCGGCGAGCCGGTACTCCCCGCGCTCGAAGTGGGCCCGGGCGAGCTGGTTGCGCATCCGGACCACGGCGGCCGGCTGGTTGTCCCACTGGGCCGACTCGATGCCGAGCCGGTGGGTGGCGATCCAGTCCTGGTAGAGCTTCCGGCCGTGGTAGAGCAGCCAGAGCGACTCGCAGAGCCGCCACACCTCGCCGTGCCACCCCTGCCCGGCCGCCTCCTCCACCACCGCGCGGAGGTTGGCCCGTTCGGCGTACAGCCACTCCAGGGCCGCGGTGTCGGAGGCGAAGCCGGGCAGCTCGTCACCGCTCGGCTCCTGCAGCCGGAGCCGCTTCGCGGCCATCGCCCGGTCGGCGGCCGACGCCCGGCCCCGGTAGTACGCGACGACGGCGGCGAGGAGTTCCCCGCGGTCCGGCAGCTCCCGGGTCCGGCCGTAGGCGTGCAGCCGCACCACGTCGTGGGCCCGGTAGCGCTCCTCGTGGTCGTCGTCCACCACCTCGTCCAGCAGGTGGACGCCGCGCAGCTCCCTGATCGCCTGCTCGGCCCGCTCGACGCCGACCGCGCGCGCCAGCCCGGCGGACACGAAGGGGCCCGGGTGCACGCCGATCAGCCGGTAGAGCGCCCGGCCGTCCGCCGTCAGCCGCTCGTGGACCAGGTCGTAGGTCGCGCCGAGGTCGCTCTCCTCGTCCTCCAGCATCGCCAACCCGCCCTCCCGGCCGTGCAGTTCCGCCACCACCCGGCCGACCGGCAGGCTGTCCCGGTCCAGCAGCTGGCTCCCGACCGCGTTCAGCGCGAGCGGCAGCCCGCCGCACAGCTCGACCAGTTCCGCCAGCTCGCCGTCGGTGCCCCGCCCGGAGCCCACCCAGCCGCGCACCAGCTCGACACCCGCCGTCGCGCTCAGCGGTCCGAGCCGGCGCACCTCGGCGCCCTCCACCCGCAGCGCGGGCAGCCGGCGCCGGCTCGCGACCACCACCAGCCCGCCGGACGGGAGCAGCGCCCGGACCTCGGCGGCGTGCTCGACGTTGTCCAGGAAGAACAGGCAGCGGCGCTCGGCGGTGGCGGTGCGGAAGGCCGTGAACCGCTCGGCCTCCACGGCCGGCGGCTCGGTGCCGAGGGCGCGCAGGAAGCCGGCCAGCAGTTCGGGGAGGTCCACCCCGCCCTGGTGCCGGTAGGCCTTCAGGTCGGCGTAGAGGTCCCCGCCGGGGAAGTGCTCCCGGTGGTCCTCGGTGAACTTGGCGATCAGCTCGGTCTTCCCGACGCCGCCGAGGCCGGTGAACACCACGACCCCGAGCCCGCCCTCCTCGACCCGGCGCAGCGCGGCGGAGAGCGCGGCGATCTCCGGCTCCCGGTTGACGAACGGGCCGTGCGGCGCGCGCACCTGACGGGGCGTCGGCACCGCCTTCGGCGGGTGGAGGTGCAGCGACCCGATGCTCCCGGCCTGCACCACATGGCCGCCCACCGTGGCGCCTGACACGGTGTTGGCCACCTCGTGCCGCTCCATCCGCCTGCTCCCTCCGGCCGGTCGGCCCCAGCCTACGGGCTGGGCGCCGCACCGGAGGAGCACCCGGACGTCACCGGGGCGTGATCTCGCCCATCTCCGCCCAGCCGTCCATGCCGGCGATCTCGGTCGAGACGATCCGCGGCTTGGCGGCCACCGCGTAGGACAGGTCCTCCATGGCCTTGACGAAGTGCGCGGACTCCACGTGCGCCTTGCCCGCCTCGCCGTCGCGGAACGCCTCGACCAGGACGAACTCGTTGGGGTCGTCGACGCTGCGGGACCACTCGAAGAAGATGTTGCCGGGCTCGCGGCGGGTGGCCTGGGTGAACTCGTCGACCAGGTCGAGCCAGCCCTCGGCGCGCTCGGGGCGGACCGGGAACTTGACCGTGATGAAGATCATGGGGCTTCCTTTCGCGCCACGTTCACATGTGGCAGTGCGGGGAGGGGCAGGCTGCTCAACCAGCCCGGTGCCCATCGTCGCAGGTCAGAACGATCGTGTGCGACCCGGGTCGGCGGGTGCCGCGGCCGGCCCCGCTCAGGCCACCTGGCAGCGCGGGCACCAGAAGAGGTTGCGCGCGGCGTGCTCCTCCGTCCGCACCTCGGTGCCGCAGACCAGGCAGGGCAGGGCGGCCCGCCGGTAGACGTACACCTCGCCGCCGTGGTCGTCCACCCGGGGCGGGCGGCCCATCGCCTCGGGGGTGTGCTCGGGACGGACGGTGTCGATCCGCCCGGCCGTGACGCCCTCGCGCATCAGGGCGACCAGGTCCGCCCAGATCGCGTCCCACTCCCGGCGGTCCAGGTCGCGCCCGGCCCGGTGCGGGTCGATGCCGTGGCGGAACAGCACCTCGGCCCGGTAGACGTTGCCCACCCCGGCCAGCACCTTCTGGTCCATCAGCAGCGCCGCGACCGTCGTCCGGCTGCCCGATATCCGGCGCCAGGCGGCCTCCGGGTCGGCATCGGCGCGCAGCGGGTCGGGGCCCAGCCGGGCGGCGACGGCGGCCTTCTGATCGTCGGTGACGAGCGCGCAGGTGTTGGGGCCGCGCAGGTCCGCGTAGCCGTCCTCGTTCTCCAGCCGCAGCCGGACCAGCCCGACCGGCTCGGGCGCCGGGCCGGTGCCGAAGGTGAAGCCGCCGTACAGGCCGAGGTGGACGTGCACCCAGGCGCCCTCCTCGAAGCCGAGGAAGAGGTGCTTGCCGGTGGCCTCCGCGCCGGTGAGCAGCTGCCCGTCGATCACCTTGGCCTCGTCGGCGAACCGGCCCTGCGGGCTGGAGACCCGCACCGGGCGGCCACCGAAGGCCGTCCGGTTCTCGACGGCGAGGCGGTGGATGATGTGGCCTTCGGGCACGGGCGTCAGCTCCTCCGGACGGCGATCAGAACCCGTCCATCATCGCAGCCGGCACCGACAGCCCGGCCCCGCCGCAGGTCAGCGGACCGGGATGCCCATCAGCCGGGCCAGGATGACGCGGTCCAGCTCGGCGGCCGTCCCGGCGACGTCCAGGTAGGAGTTGTCGATGATCGGCAGCCCGGAGTTGTACCAGCCGGCCATCCGCCCGTGGATGCGGGCGACCTCCTCGTCCCCGAGCCGGCGGTTGCCGCTGCGCCGGGCGTTGCGGCGCAGCACCGAGTCCAGGCTGGGCAGCAGCACGACCGGGATCATGCCGGGGCCGATGTGCCGCTTCCAGCCGCCGAGGCCGATCGCCGGGCGGTCCGGGAAGACGGCGTCGTCGATAATGCAGGAGATGCCGTTGGCCAGGTAGTTGCGGCAGGCGAAGCCGCAGGTGCGGCGGGCCAGCCGGTACTGCGCCTCGGAGGCGTTGTTCCAGCCGGACTGCGGGTTGGCGAAGCCGGCCTGCACCCACTCGCGGACGTCGTCCAGGCTGATGTGCGCGGTCGGGGTGGGCCGCCGCTCGGCCCAGTGGCGGGCGACGGTGGTCTTCCCGGCCCCGGCCGGTCCGATCAGCAGGACGGCGATCGGCCCGCCGGCCGCGTGCTGCGGCGGGTGGGCGGGCAGTTGGACGGGCGCGCCGGACGGCAGCACGAAGTGCCCGGTGCCGCCGGCGGGCACCGGCGCGCTGGGCGCAGGAGCGGGGGCGGGGGCCGCGGCCGGACGAACGGCGGGCCCGGGAGCGGCGGGCCCGGGAGCGGCGGGCCCGGGAGCGACGGGCGCGGGGGCGGGCCCGGGGGCGGTCGGCGCCGGACGGACCGGCGGCGGGGACGGCGGGGAGACCGGCACCCCCGGCGGCGTCCCCCGCGTGCCGCCCACCGGCGGCACCGGCGGAGCGACGGGACGCGGCGGGACCTGCCCACCTCCGGCGTACTGCGTCACGGCACCTCCCGACACCTCTCAGCGGGGACACTACACGGCGGCCCGGCAGCGGGCACAGTCCGCCGCCGGGCCACCGCCCGTACCCTCAGCGGGTGGTGAGCCGCTCGGCCAGCGCGCGCAGCGCCAGCTCGTAGGAGCCGAGCCCGAACCCGGCGATGGTGCCGGAGGCCACCGCGGCGATCACCGAGGTGTGCCGGAAGGTCTCCCGGGCGTACGGGTTGGAGATGTGCACCTCGATCAGCGGCGCGGTGCGCTGGGCCGCGGCGTCCCGCATCGCGTACGAGTAGTGCGTGAACGCACCGGGGTTGATCACCACCGGCACCTGCCCGTCGGCCGCCTCGTGCAGCCACTCCACCATCTGCTGCTCGGAGTTGGTCTCGTGCACCTCGACCTCGAAGCCGAACTCCTTGCCCAGCGCGGTGCAGCGCTCGACCAGCCCGGCGTACGAGGTGGCGCCGTAGACGTCGGGCTCGCGGCTGCCCAGCCGGCCCAGGTTGGGGCCGTTGAGCACCATCACCCTGGTCACGCCGAGACCTCCGCGTACGCGGCGACCAGCAGCAACGGGTCGGGGCCCTCCAGCACCGAGGTCTTGCCCAGGCCGTCCAGCACGATGAAGCGGATCAGGTCGCCGCGCGACTTCTTGTCGATCTTCATCGCGTCCAGCAGCTTCGGCCAGGCGTCCGCCCGGTAGCCCAGCGGCAGGCCGACCGAGGCCAGCACGGTGCGGTGCCGGTCGGCCGTCTCGTCGTCCAACCGCCCGGCCAGACGGCCGAGTTCGGCGGCGAACACCATGCCGATGGAGATCGCGGCGCCGTGCCGCCACTTGTACCGCTCGTTGCGCTCGATGGCGTGGCCGAGGGTGTGGCCGTAGTTGAGGATCTCCCGCCGCCCGGCCTCCTTGAGGTCCCCGGAGACGACGTCGGCCTTGACCTGCACGGCCCGGCGGATCAGCTCGACGGTGTGCGGGCCGGCCGGCGTCTTCGCGCCCTCCGGGTCGGCCTCGACCAGGTCGAGGATGACCGGGTCGGCGATGAAGCCGCACTTGATGACCTCGGCCAGGCCGGAGACGTAGTCGTGCCGGGGCACCGTCTCCAGGGTGTCGAGGTCGGCCAGCACGCCCACCGGCGGGTGGAAGGCGCCGACCATGTTCTTGCCCTCGGCGATGTTGATGCCGGTCTTGCCGCCGACGGCCGCGTCCACCATGCCGAGCAGCGTGGTGGGCATGGCGATCCAGCGGACCCCGCGCAGCCAGGTGGCGGCGACGAAGCCGGCCAGGTCGGTGGTGGCGCCGCCGCCGAGGCCGACGACGACGTCGCTGCGGGTGAAGCCGGTCTGCCCGAGCACCGACCAGCAGTACGCGGCGACCTCGGCGCTCTTGGCGTCCTCGGCGTTGGGCACCTGCAGCGCGATGGCCTCGTAGCCCTCGCCGAGCAGGTCCTCGCGGATCGCGTCGGCGGTGGCGGCCAGCGCCTCCGGGTGGATGATCGCGACCCGCTTGGCCCGGGCGCCGATCAGCGGCGCCAGCTCGCCGAGCAGCTGGTGCCCGATCAGCACGTCGTACGGGTCGTGGCCGGCGCTGCCGCCGACGTGGATCCTGACGGTGGTGTCAGTCATGGGGGGTCTTCAGCTCCAGTGCTTCCAGTACGGCGTCCGCGACCTGCTCCGGGGTGCGCCCGGCGGTGTCGACCACGGCGGTGGCCACCTCCAGGTAGAGGGGGCGGCGGGCCTCCATCAGCTCGCGCCAGCGGGCCCGCGGGTTGACGGCCAGCAGCGGGCGCGGGGCGTCCAGGCCGACCCGCTTGACCGCGTCGGCCGACGGGACCTCCAGGAAGACCACCGGCAGCTCGCGCAGCAGTGCGCGGGTGGCCTCGGCCGTCACCGCGCCGCCGCCGAGCGCCAGCACCCCGTCGTGCCCCTCGGCGGCCGCGCGGACGGCCGCCGCCTCCAGCGCGCGGAAGTGCGGCTCGCCCTCGTCCACGAAGATGTCCGGGATCGGCCGGCCGGCCGTCGCCTCGATGTCGGCGTCGGTGTCCCGGAACCCGACGCCCAGGCGCTCGGCCAGGACCCGCCCGACGGTGGACTTGCCACTGCCGGGCGGGCCGACCAGCACGACGACGGGGTTCGTCATCGGACGATCAGGTGGTCGAGGTAGCCCTGCACGTTGCGGCGGGTCTCGGAGACGTGGTCCCCGCCGAACTTCTCGTTGACCGCGTCGGCCAGCACCAGCGCGACCATCGCCTCGGCGACGATGCCGGCGGCCGGCACCGCGCAGACGTCCGAGCGCTGGTGGTGCGCCTTGGCCGGCTCGCCGGTGCGGACGTCCAGGGTCTGCAGCGCCCGCGGCACGGTGGCGATCGGCTTCATCGCGGCGCGCACCCGCAGCACCTCGCCGGTGGACAGGCCGCCCTCGGTGCCGCCGGAGCGGCCGGAGGTGCGCTTGACGCCCTCGGGGGTCGGGACGATCTCGTCGTGCGCCTTGGAGCCCGGCACCCGGGCCAGCTCGAAGCCGTCGCCGACCTCGACGCCCTTGATCGCCTGGATGCCCATCAGCGCGGCGGCCAGCCGCGCGTCCAGCCGGCGGTCCCAGTGCACGTGCGAGCCGAGGCCCACCGGCACGCCGTACGCCAGCACCTCGACCACGCCGCCCAGGGTGTCGCCGTCCTTGTGGGCCTGGTCGATCTCGGCGACCATCGCCTTCGAGGCGTCGGCGTCCAGGCAGCGCACCGGGTCCTCGTCCAGCCGGGCCTCGTCCGAGGGCAGCGGCAGCACGCCGGCCGGCGCCTTGGCGGCGGCCAGCTCGACCACGTGGCTGACGATCTCGATCCCGGCCACCTCGCGCAGGTACGCGCGGGCGACGGCGCCCAGCGCGACCCGGGCGGCCGTCTCCCGGGCGCTGGCGCGCTCCAGGATCGGCCGGGCCTCCTCGATCGAGTACTTCTGCATGCCGGCCAGGTCGGCGTGGCCGGGCCGGGGGCGGGTGAGCGCCTCGTTGCGGGCCAGGCCGGCCAGCACCTCGGGGTCGACCGGGTCGGCCGACATGACCTGCTCCCACTTCGGCCACTCGGTGTTGCCGACCATGATCGCGACCGGGCTGCCCATGGTCAGGCCGTGCCGGACGCCGCCGAGGAAGGTCACCTCGTCCTGCTCGAACTTCATCCGCGCCCCGCGGCCGTAACCGAGCCGGCGGCGCGCCAGCGCGTCGGCCACCACGTCGGTGGTGACCGGTACACCGGCGGGCAGGCCTTCCAGCGTCGCGACGAGTGCGGGGCCGTGCGACTCCCCCGCCGTCAGCCAGCGCAACGTACCCAACGGAGCTCCTTCATCAGCGGACCGGACCACGGCACCGCCGGGGCCCGCCCGGGCGTGCCTTGTGCCTGAATCCTTTCATGCCCCAGCAGCACCTGGGGGCACAGTCCGCGTGACGGACGGCAACCGGCCACCATCCGGCCTGGATGGGCCCCGGAAACCGGTCGGAGGGCGGGGCGGCGGCCCGGCCGCAGGGCGGGCCCCGTACGGGGAGCGCCGCGGTCGGCTCCCGGGCTCAGCGCCCGGCGAGCGCCTTCTCCCCCGCCTCGCGCATCGCCGCCAGCGGCCCGGGCGTCCGCCCGGTGAAGGCCTCGCTCTGCAGCACCGCCTGGTGCACCAGCAGGTCCAGCCCGCCCAGGACGGTCGCCCCGCGCGCGGCGCAGGCGGCGGCCAGCGCCGTCGGCCACGGGTGGTACAGCACGTCGAACAGCGCGCCCGGCGCGGCGGGCAGCGCGTCGGCGAAGGCGTCGGTCGCACCGACCGGCGTGGTGGAGACGGTCAGCGGCCGGGCCAGCGCCTCGGCGCCGCGCTCCCAGTCCGCGGTGCGGACGGCCACGCCGAGCCGCTCGCCCAGCTCGGCCATCTCCCGGGCCCGCTCGGCGCTGCGCACGTAGACCGTCACCTCGCCGGTGCAGACCTGGGCGAGCGCGGCCAGCGCCGAGGAGGCGGTGGCCCCGGCGCCCAGCACGGCCGCCTCGCCCACCTCGGTGATCCCGCGCTCACGCAGCGCATTGACCAGCCCGGGGACGTCGGTGTTGTCCCCGGTGCGCCGGCCGTCGGCGGTGAACACCACGGTGTTCACCGCGTCCACCGAGCGCGCCGTCGCGCTGACCTCGTCCAGCAGCGGGATGACCGCCCGCTTCAGCGGCATGGTGAGCGACAGCCCGGCCCACTCGGCCTCGTCCAGGGCCGCGACGAACCCGGGCAGCCCGGCCTCGTCCACCTCGAAGCGGTCGTAGCGCCAGCCGTCCAGCCCGAGCGCCGCGAAGGCGGCCCGGTGCAGGTCCGGCGAGAGCGAGTGGGCGATCGGCGAGCCGAGTACGGCCGCCCGGTGCTTGCTGGTCAACGCTGCCTCTCCGCGAACTGTCTTCCGACCGGGGCTACTTGGTGGTGCAGTGGCCGCGCGCCTCGTCGAAGCCCTGCCCGGCCGCCAGGCAGTACTCCTTGACGTTGGCGTAGTGCTCCTTGCTCGTCTCGGCGAACCGGGTGGTCTCCGGGTTCATCGCGATGAAGTACAGCCACTTGCCGTCCGCCGGGTGCAGCACCGCGTTGAGCGCGTCGTCGCCCGGGTTGGAGATCGGGCCGGGCGGCAGGCCCTGGTTGATGTAGGTGTTGTACTTGTTGGACGCGTCGTCCATGTCCTTCTTGTTGAGCTCCTTGCGGCCCAACGAGTACTGGAGCGTGGTGTCCATGCCGAGCCGGTGGTTGATCTCGCCGCCGGCCGCCAGCCGGTTCTGGATGGTCTTGGCCATCTTGGCGAAGTCCGCCGCGTTGTTGCCCTCGCGCTGGAGGATGCTCGCCTCGATGAGCACCTCGTAGCCCGTCTTCAGCCCCACCGAGGCGGCCTGGGCGTCCAGGCCGGCGTACTTCTCGGTGGCGTTCTTCACCATCTGCTTGAGCAGGTCCTCGGGCTTCATGCCCTCGGCGATGTTGTAGCGGGTCGGCCAGAGGAAGCCCTCGATGTTGCCGCCCGCGTAGGCCGGCAGCCCGAGGTCGTTGACCTGGGCCTTGGCCACGCCCGCCGTGGTGCCCGGCTGCAGCTTCAGCTTGGTGTCGATCAGGGTGTAGATCTCGGTGGAGTTCTTGCCCTCCGGGACGACGATCGCCGCGCCGCCCGCCTGGGAGAGCAGCTCCTTGAGCGCGGCCGCGGCCGGCATCTCCTTCTTCAGCCCGTAGTAGCCGTACTGGATCGTGGCGCACTTGGGCTCGGCGTTGCAGGCCTTGCTGAACGCGTCGATGCTCTTGACCACGCCGGCGTCCTTCAGCGCCTTGCCGATCTGGCCGCCGACCGCGCCCTTCTTGACCTCGACCTGGACGGAGCCGGTGCCCTCGCCGGTGAAGTCCGGCGGCGGGCCGAAGTGCTTCTGGTAGAAGCCGTAGCCCCACCAGCCGGCCCCGCCCATGGCGCCGAGCAGCACCAGCGCGACCACCAGGCAGGCGCCGCCGTTGCGGCGGCCGGACTTCTTGCCCTTCTCCTTGCGCTTCTTCTGGGCCTCGCGGGAGTCGTCCCGCTCCCCGAGGAAGCCGCCCTCGCCCGCCTCGGCGTGCTCGTCGAGGTAGCCGTCGTCCTCGTGGCGGCCGTCCTCGTGGCCGTCCCACTCGCCCTTCGCGCCGTCGTGCGCGGCGCCGACCGGGTCGGCCCCGGCCTCCAGCGCGGCGGCCTCGGCCTCCCAGTCGATCCCGTCCGGGCCGGGGCCGGAGGCCGGCGCGGGCGCGGGCGCCGGGGCCGGGGCCTGGGCCTGCGCCTGGGTCGGCTGCGGCCGGGTCTGCTGCATCGGAGCCTGCTGCGGCTGGCCCTGCTGCGGCTGGCCCTGCTGGGGGTACCCCTGCTGCGGCATCGGCTGCTGGGGCACCTGCTGCTGGTAGCCCTGCTGCACCGGCTGCTGGAACTGCTGGGCCTGCTGCGGCTGCGCGTACCCCTGCTGGGGGTAGCCCTGCTGCGGCATCGGCTGCTGGGGCATCGGCTGCTGGGGCACCTGCTGCTGGTAGCCCTGCTGACCGCCCGGGTAGCCCTGCTGCGGCATCGGCTGCTGGGGCGACTGCTGCTGCGGGTAGCCCTGCTGCACCATCATCTGCTGCTGCATCTGCGGCGTCATCTGCTGCTGCGGGTGCCCCTGCTGCACGTCCCCGTACGGCTGCTGGCCCTGCTGGCCCTGCTGCGGGTACTGCTGCTGCCACTGGCCGTCCTGCTGGCCGGGGACCGGATGCCGGCCGTCGTACCCGGGATCACCGGGGTGCCACGGCTCGCCCTGGGGGCCGTAGCCCCCGCCCAGATCGGTCATCGATCCCCTTAACCGACGGTGACGACCGGAGGATCAAACCGGCCGTCCGGGACGACGCCGTCCCGGCTGATTCTCGAACCGGCGTGCTAGCGCAGCGCCTGGAGGGAGACGCTACCGTACCGCAGCCTTACCCCCGGCCGGGCGGACGCACCGTCAGTGAGCGATCTCACCGACGGCACACAACACCGTTACGGCGTCCCCGCACCGGCGCCGGAAGGCGCACCGGCCCCGCCCGCGGCCCCCGGCGTGGAGACCGGGCCCGACGCCGGGGCGCTCGGCTTGGCCGTCGCCCGGTTGTTGGCGTTGAACTCCGCGACGTTGCGCTGCTGCACCTCGAAGCTGTCGGTGAACCGGGTGTCCCCGGGCTTGACGGTGACGAAGTACAGCCAGTCCCCCGGCGTCGGGTCCAGCGCCGCCAGGATCGCCTGCCGCCCGGGGTTGGAGATCGGGCTCGGCGGCAGCCCGGGGTGCAGGTAGGTGTTGTACGGGGAGTCCAGCCTGGTGTCGGTCACCGAGGTGTTCAGGGTCGAGCGGCCGAGCGCGTAGTTGATGGTGGAGTCCAGCTGCAGCGGCATGCCCTTGGCCAGCCGGTTGTAGATCACCCGGGCCACCTTGCCCATGTCCGCGGTGTTGTCGGCCTCGCCCTGGACCATGCTGGCGACGGTGATCAGCCCGTACACGCTCTGTCCGAGGTTCTGCGCGACGACGGTGGCGTCGTCCCGGCCGAACTCCTTGCCGGCCCGGTCCACCATCTGCTTCAGCAGGTCGAAGGCGGTGGTGCCCTCGGTGACGCTGTACGTCGCCGGGAACAGGTAGCCCTCCGGGCTGCCGTTGGTGAAGTCCGGCAGGCCGAGCTCGGCGCCCTGCTCCTGGGCGGTCCGCTGGGCGGTGCCCTCGGGCAGGTTCAGCTTCTTGTCGATGGCCGCGTAGATCTGGTAGCCGCGCCAACCCTCGGGAATGGTCAGGCCGTTGGCGTTGGCCGGGTCGATCAGGATCGCCAGTGCCGCCACGGCGGACATCTTCTGCTTCAGGGTGTACGTCCCGGGCTGGATCCGCCCGGCGGCCGCCGCGCTGCCCTTCGCGGCCCGGGTGAAGGCCAGCGAGCTGGCCACCACCCCGTTGCGGACCAGCGCGGACGCGATCTGGGAGAGGCCGGCGCCCTCCGGCACCGAGACCTGCACGCTGCCGGTGCCCTGCCCGGCGAAGTCGGCGGCGGCCGGGGGTTTGCGCTGCGCCTGGAACCAGGTGTAGCCGGTCAGCCCGACCCCGCCGAACACCGCGACGAGCGCGAAGGCGGTGAGTCCGCAGGCCAGTCCGTTGCGCCGTCGGTGCGGATCGGGCGCATCGGAGCGCGGACGGGGCGCGCCCGGCGGACGGCCCTCCGGTTCCAGTACCGGCGCACCCAGGTGCCCGGGGGTGAGACCCGGGTGGAAGTCCTGGTCGGTCATGGCTCGCGTCCCCTCGGCGGTCCCAGACCGGCCCGGACCGATGCGAATCGATCCGAACCGGACACGGAAACGAACGACGAGGGGTGCGGGCGGGGCCCGGCGCCCGGCCCCCCCCCTCCCGCGGGGCGCCGGGGCCCGGGCCGCAGGGGGCTCAGCCCTTGACCGCGCCGGTGGTGAGGCCGGAGGCGATCCTGCGCTGGACGAGGAGGAAGAAGACCACGACGGGCAGGGCGGTCAGGGTGGCACCGGCCATGAGGCCGCCGTAGTCCGTGCCGAAGCCGGTCTGGAAGGAGACCAGCCAGATGCTGACGGTCTGCTTCTCCGGGCTCGACAGCAGGACGTAGACCAGGACGTACTCGTTCCAGGCCTGGACGAGGGCGAAGACGGAGGTGGCGACGATGCCGGGCGCGAGCAGCGGGAGCACCACCCGGCGGAACGCGCCGAGGCGGCCGCAGCCGTCGACCATGGCCGCCTCCTCGAGTTCGATCGGGATCCCGGCGATGAAGCCGCGCAGCATCCACACCGTGAACGGCAGCGTGAACACCAGGTAGGTGAGGATCACGCCGGTGAGGCTGTCGGTCATCCCGACGTCGTTCAGCAGCAGGTACACCGGGATGATCAGGGCCGTCAGCGGGACCATCTGGACGATGAGGATCACGACGACGAAGGCCCTGCGGCCGGCGAAGCGGAACCGGGCGAGGGCGAAGGCGGCGAGGGCGCCGACGACCAGGGAGACCAGGACGGTGCCGAGGCCGATGACCACGCTGGAGCGGACGTTGGCCCAGAAGGTCTCGGAGCCCAGCGCCCGGGAGAAGTTGTCGAGCGTGGGCCGGCCCGGGAAGAACTCCGGTGGCAGGCGCAGGATCTCGGTGGCCGGCCGGAACGCCGTGAGCACCATCCAGTAGACCGGGAAGCCGACCACCGCGGCGACGAGCAGCCCGAGCAGGTCGAGGCCCAGTGAGCGTCGCCGCCTCATCCGATCGCTCCCGTCTCTTCCGACTCGTCCGCCTCTGCCGCCCTGAGCGTCTGCCGCAGGTGGACGACCGATCCGGCGAGCAGCAGCACGACGGTCACCAGCGCGATCGCGGCCCCGGTGCTGTACCGGTTCACGGCGAACGACTCGATGAAGGAGTAGACGCCCAGCAGGTAGTACTCCCGCTCGGGCTGGCCGCCGCGCATGATCCAGATCTGGTTGAACACGCCGAAGTTCCAGAGCGCCATCAGCGTGGTCACCATCAGCAGGACCGGCCGGATCACCGGGAGGGTGACGTGCCGGAAGACCTGGAACGACCGGGCGCCGTCGAGCACCGCGGACTCCTCCAGCTCGGGCGGGACCTGCGCCAGCGCGGCCCGCAGCGTGATGGCGGCGAACGGCAGTGCGCCCCAGACCACCACCGCGACGATGACGGCGAAGCCCTGCCAGGGGTCGGTGAACCAGTTGTGCCGGGCCAGGTCGACCCCGGGCAGCCGGGAGAGCAGCCAGTTCACCACCCCGTAGTCGGCGTCGAAGAGCCAGCGGAAGACCGCCCCGGCGACCATGACCGGCATCGCCCACACCGTGACCAGCACCGCGGAGAGGAGGGCGCGCACCCACGGGGAGACCCGGCGCATCAGCAGCGCGGTCGCCGTCGCGCAGACCACGGTCAGCGCGACGGACACCGCGGTGAAGAGCACCGTACGGAGCACCACCGTCCAGAAGAACCCGTCCCCGAGGATCCGGCGGAACTGCTCCAGCCCGGCCCAGGGCGGCGAGGTGCCGCTGAACAGCTGCTCCCGGGTCATGTCCTGGAAGGACAGGGCGACCATGTCCGCGAGCGGGTAGCCGAGCACCAGGACGAGCGCGAGGACGGTCGGGCCGATCAGCAGGTACGGCAGCAGGAGCGGACGGCGCCGCCGACGCCGGTCAGCGCTCATTGATGACCGCGTCGATCCGCTGGTCCGCCTCGCGCGCGGCGTCCTGCACCGACGCCTTGCCGTTGGCGATCCGTTCGAGCATCTCGGGCAGGATGTTGGACTTCTCCACCGACGTCCAGCCGGGTGCGAACGGGGTCATCCAGCCGCCGGTCGCCGCCGCCTGGGCGGCCGGGCCGTTGATGCCGCCGGCGGCGACCTCGGCCAGCTGGACGGTGTTGTTGGGCAGGGTGTTCGCGGCGATCAGCGCCTTCTGCGACTCGCGGTCGGTGAACGTCCTGATCCAGTCGGCGGCCAGGTCCTTGCGCGTCGACTTGGCCGGCACGGCCAGGGTGGAGCCGCCGAGGAACGGCGGCAGGAGCTTCCCGGACGGGCCGGGGAACGGGAAGGTGGCGAACTTGTCCTTCAACTTCGGGTCCCCGCCGGAGCGTTCGTCGGCGGCGGCCTCGGCCTCCCAGGTGTTGCCGTAGAAGACGCCCACCCGGCCCTGGCCGACGACGGCCGGCTGGTCGCCGTTGTCCTTGGCCCGGTCGCCGACGTAGTAGGCGTCGATCAGCCGCTTCCACTCGGTGAGCCCGGCGACGGACTTGGGCGAGGACAGCGAGCTCTTCCAGCGGTCGCCCTCCCGCACGGCGATCTCGCCGCCCGCGTCCTTCAGGAAAGCCATGGCCGCGTACCAGTAGCGGCCGGGCAGGTAGAACGCCGAGAAGTTCGGGTCCTCGGCGCCCAGGGTGCCCTTCAGCCGGTCGAACGCGGAGAGCAGCTCGGCGTACGTCGTCGGGGCGGCGGGCACGCCGGCGCGGGCGAAGTAGTCGGTGCGGTAGACGCCGACCCGGGCCCCGACGTAGTAGGGCACGCAGTACGTCCGGCCGTCCTTGCGGCAGGCGTCGGCGAGCGCGGGCAGCCAGGCGTCCGACTGGTCGAAGCGGGCCGGGTCGAGCGCGGCGAAGGCGCCGTTGACGATGTAGTTGGTGGTCTCGCTGTTGCCCATCTCCACCACGTCGGGCACGTTCTTCCCGGCGAGGACGGCGTCCAGCTTCTGGTTCTTCGTCGTCCACTGCTGGTACTGGACCTCGACCCGGGCCCCGGGGTGGGCCTTGGCGAACCGCTCGTTAGTGGACTGGACCAATTCCGGCCAACTCTCCTGGGCGTCCACGGCCAGCCACACGGTCAGTTTGCCGCCGCTCTCCGGGCCGCCGCCGGTGCCGAGTAGTTCGTCGAGGGAGGCGGCGGTCTCCTTCGGGTCGCGGACGTGGTGCGGCAGGCCCCACTGGTCGAACCAGCCGATCCAGAACTCCATGGCGGT
>NZ_JBEXJK010000188.1:0-15703 GCF_040609095.1 Kitasatospora sp. NPDC004799 | reverse complement strand
CGGCGTCGCCGAGCGCGTAGGAGAGCCGCAGGTAGCCGGGGGTGCCGAAGGCCTCGCCCGGGACGACCGCGACCTCGGCCTCGTCCAGGATCAGGCACCGATCGTCAGGGCCGCGACCACCCGCGTCCACGGCGGCCCGCCCCGCTCCGCCCACACCACGCAGCCGCACCCCGCGACGACCAGGACCAGCACCACGACCACGGCCACACCCATCCCGCCACCCGCCTTCCCCCGACGCCCTGCTCTCCGGGAACGAACCGACACGGGTACGAGCCCGCTCCCGCCGGACTCTAACGGACACCCGTGACCGAACCGAGCGACCGAACTCCCAGGTCCGGCCCGGTGAACAGGCGGTCCGGCTCCCGGAACCCACCGCGGCCGCCGGCCACCCCGGCCGGCCGCCCCCGACCGAGGAGGTCACCATGCCGGCGAACACGGCCGCAGCGAAGTCCTGGTACGCGGTCCGGTGCGTCTTCCACTGGAACACCGCCGGCGACAGCCCCCTCTACGAGGAGCGGCTGACGCTCTGGCGGGCCCGCTCGACGGACGAGGCCATCAGGCGGGCCGAGGACGAGGCCCGGACCTACGCGCGGGACAACGGCCACCACTACCTGGAGCTGGCCCAGTGCTACGCCCTGGCCACCGACGGGCGGCCGGGCGACGGGGACGAGGTCTTCTCGCTGCTGCGGGAGAGCCGCCTCGACGCGGACGCCTACCTGGACCGCCACTTCGACACCGGCGAGGAGCGCCAGGGCACCGTCGTGGAGGAGTGACGCAGGCCGTGACGCAGGCGCGGGACCGGGCGGACACCCCGCACGACCGGCCCACCCGGTCCGGCCGCGGGCCCGCGGGCTGTGCCAGGATGCGGTAGCCGAACGGCCCTGATCCACCCCACCGGACGCACCCGCTCCGTCCATCGCACCCCGAGGAGTCACCCCCGTGGCCACTGCCCGGTTCGCCACCCTGCACACCACGGCGGGCCCGATCCGCCTGGAGCTGTTCCCGTTCCACGCGCCGAAGACGGTCCGCAACTTCACCGAACTCGCCGAGGGCACCCGGGAGTACACCGACCCGCGCACCGGCGAGCCGGGCAAGGGCCCGTACTACGACGGCACGCTCTTCCACCGGGTGATCGCGGGTTTCATGATCCAGGGCGGTGACCCGACCGGCACCGGCACCGGCGGCCCGGGCTACGAGTTCGCGGACGAGTTCCACCCGGAGCTGTTCTTCACCAAGCCGTACCTGCTCGCGATGGCCAACGCCGGCCCGGGCACCAACGGGTCGCAGTTCTTCATCACGGTGGGCACCCCCGCCCACCTCAACCGCAGGCACACCATCTTCGGCCAGGTCGCCGACGCCGCCTCCAAGGCCGTGGTCGACGCGATCGCCGCCGCCCCCACCGAGGACGAGCGCCCGGTCCAGGACGTGGTGATCACCTCCGTCGAGATCGAGCACTCCTGATCCGGTGACCGCCGACGACCCGCTGGGCGCCGAGGCCCCGGTGGCAGCCGAGGCCCCGGTGCCCACCGACGACCAGGTGAGCGCCGAGCCGCAGGCCTTCCCGCCCCGCCCGGTGCGCGGCGTACGGGCCCGCTGCGTCCACCAGAGCAGCTGCCCGGGCGACCTCGCGATCGTCACCGTGGACTTCGAGCCCTGGGAGGAGGGCCTCGTCGTCGAGTCCGCCCCGGACGCCACGGTCCGGGGCGGCCCGGAGCCCGGGGACCTGGAGCGCTTCCACGCCGCGCTCGGCGAGGGCGTGCGCGCGGAGCTGGCCGAGCGACTGCCCGGAGTCCCGGTGGCGTTGGCGCTGGTGGTGCGCCACACCGTGGTGCACCTGGTGGACTCGCGCGAGCACTCCTTCCGCACCGCCGGGCGGCTGGCCGTGCGCGAGGCGCTGGCCCTCCTGGAGGCCGGCGTGGCGCGGGACGGCTGAACGCGCGGCGGCCGCCGCCCGGCGAAGTGCGGGCGGCGGCCGTGGAGTTGACGCAGCGTCAGGAGCAGGTGCTGAACGTGGCGCTGGTGTTGGCGATGTAGAGGGTCGGTCCGGCGTTGGGGTCGGAGGTCACCGGGATGGTGATGGTGTCCTCGGCGGTCCACGGGAAGCCGTGGGCGTCGAAGGTCCACTTGCCGGTCACCTTGCGGGCGACCTCGGCCAGCGTCACCCAGCCGTACTGCTGCGCCGGGACGGTGACGTTGACGGCGTTGTTGACGGACCTCGATCCGTTCCAGACGTTGGTGAAGGTGATGGCGGTCTGGACCGCTGCGGTGAACACGTTCGGAGTGCCGGCGGAGATGGTGCTGGTCAGGGTGCTGCCGATGGTGCTCGACCAGCCGCTGGTGTCGGTGACCGCGAAGGTCTGCTGGACGGTGCCGCTGGTGTTGTTGAACCAGACCGCGGAGGCGCACACCCGCGGCAGCGGCGCGGCCGGGGCCTCGCTCTGGACGGCCCAGGAGCAGGTGGAGGCGTCCTTCTGGCACTGCTTGGCGCCGTGGTCGACGGCCAGGCTGCGGGCGGCCTGCGGGAAGCCGGTGGCCCACCGCTGGTTGGCGGTGCCGTTGCAGGCGTACTGGTCGGTCCAGGCGTCGTCGTAGTTGCCGCCGAGCAGCAGGTCCAGGCAGGTGTTGTCGCCGGCGTGGCGGATCATGAACGAGTCCTCGCCGCCGGCGGGCGCGGGCTGGAGGAACCAGCGCTGGCTGGCCTGTCCGGCGCAGGTCTGCTGGCGCAGCGCCGGGGTGAGGAAGGCCAGGTCGATGCACTTGCCGGTGTCGTTGTTGACGATGGTGAACGTGTAGTCCGAGGTGTCGACGTTCAGCCGCCAGGACTGGTGGTAGCCGGGGGCGGAGTTGGTGACGATGTAGGCGCCGTCGCCCATGTTGCCGTTCTGGACGTCGAGTTGGCGTCCGTTGCTGAGCGACTTGATGGTCAGGCACTGCTGCGGCGAGGCGCAGGCGGCGAGCGGCGCGGGAGCCGCCGCCGGGGCGGTGGCGGTGGCGGTCGGCGCGGTGGCGGCGGAGGCCGGGACGGCCAGGCCCAGGGCGGCGCAACAGGTCACCAGGAAGGCCGCGAACAGGCGCAGCCAGGGCGCCGTGCGGCCGGAGGTCGTGGTGGGCAAGGGTTCTTCCTTTCGTCGGGGAGAGGAGTCGGACACGGGACGGCGGTTCACGGAGCGCCGGTTCACGGGGCGGCGGCGAAGGCCGCCTCCAGGCGCGGGACGTAGTCCACGAGGTCCTGCGCCCAGCAGCCCGCGGTGTGTCCGCCGTGGCAGTCGGCGCCCCAGCCGGTGCCGTCGCCGTAGTCGACGTAGTGGTTCGGCAGGCCGAGCGCGTCCAGGCGCTGCTTGAGGCGCTTGGCGGTGCCCTCGGCCCAGAACTCCATGTCGGAGGCGTTGTTGTTGCCGTTGCCGGTGTAGACGGCGATGCCGGTGTGCGCCAGCCGGTCCGCGTGGGCGACCGGGTCGGCGGCGTTCCAGCGCCAGTCGGCGTTGAAGATCGGGTACGGGGTGCCGAAGATCGCGTCGCTGGAGACGGTGGGGCCGAAGTCCAGGCCGCAGGGGTGGCCGTCGCTGGGCCCGCAGAGCACGGCGCCGACGTTGGTCAGGGTGGCGACCACGGCGCCGCGGATGATCATCTCGTCGGTGGACAGGTCGTTGGCACCCGACATGGTGAGGACCTGGCCGAACAGGTCGGGGCGGTCCTGGGCGTAGTGCAGGGCGCCGAAGCCGCCCATGGACAGCCCGCCGACGGCCCGGTGGGCGCGGTCGGTGCGGGTGCGCAGGTTGGCGTCGATGAACGGCAGGACCTGGCCGAGGTGGAAGGTCTCCCAGTTCTGCGCGCCGGCGGCGGTGTTCTGGTCGAGCCAGTCGGCGTACCAGCCGCGCAGGCCGCCGTCCGGGATGACGGTGATCATCGACTGGGCGGCGGTCAGCGCGGGGTAGGCCAGCGCCGGGTCGCTCGGGTTGTCCGAGGCGCCGTGCAGGAAGTACAGCACCGGGTAGCGCTTGTCCGGCCGGGCCGCGTAGTCGGCGGGCAGCAGGATGCGGATGGTGTGCGGCCCGGCGACCTGCGCCGTGGTGACGGTGACGACGAAGTTGGTGGCGGTGCCGGTGGCGGCGCCGACCTGGGTCAGCCCGAAGCCGTCGGCCAGCGGCGGCGGGGCGTCGGTCCCGTCGGGTGCGGCGGCCTGGGCCCGTACGGACGCCGCGGAGGCGGGTGCGGCGGGTGCGGCGAGCGGGAGCAGGCAGGCGGCCAGGGCGGCGAGAGCCGCGCGGGCGCGCCGGAGCCGGGCAGGGGTCATGGGCGTCCTCGGCCTTCAGCGATCTGACTGATCGCCGACAACTCTCGCCAGCGGCCCCGCCCGACGCCAGAGCCCCCGGCGGCGCACCTGGGCCACTGGCGCATGTGCGCCGCCCGCGCGGGTAGGCTCCTGCGGCCCCACCGGGGCACGACACGATGACTGGGGGGACGTCGTGCACGACGTGCTGGAACCGGACTCCGAACGCGGCCGCGTCTACCACTGCCTGGTCGGCCGGCCACGGGCCCGCGTGCCCGAACTCGCGCGCGAGAGCGGCCTGGACGAGGAGGGTGTGCTGGCCGTGCTGCGCGACCTCGCCGACGAGGGCGTCGCGGTGGCCTTCGACACCACCGACAGCGCCGACGACCGCGACCACGCCTGGGAGGCGCTGCCGCCCGCCCGGGTGGTCGAGGCGGTGCTGCAGCACGACGCGCTGCGCCAGGCCGCCGCCCGCCGGGCCGGCGCGGAACTGGAGCGGCTCTACCGCTTCGCCCGCCGCGACACCGGCAGCTACGGGGCGCTGGAGGTGGTCGACGACCCGGTCGAGGTGCTCGCCGTCAGCCGCCGCCTGCAGCTGGCGGCCCGTCACCAGGTGCGGGTGATCGACGTGCCGCCGTACTCCGGCAGCGGTGCCCACTACCTCGACCAGGAGGTGCTGCAGCGGCGCCGGATGGCGGCGGGCGTGGTCTACCGGGTGATCTACCAGGGGTGCGCGTTCCAGGACCCGGTGGTCGGGCCCAACATGGCCCGGATGATCGAGGCGGGGGAGCAGGCCCGCACCCTGGACGAGCCGCCGCTCAAGCTCGCCCTCGGCGACGACGACCTGGCCGTCGTCACCCTGCCCGCCGACGACGGGCCGGGCGTGGTCTCGCTGCTGATCCGGCCCTCGGGGCTGCTGAACGCCCTGGCAGCGGTCTTCGAGACGCTGTGGCGGCTGGCCGTGCCCGCGTCGATGGCCGAGGTCGACCTGCGCGTCGACGAACGCGACCGGCGGATCCTGACCCTGATGGCCGGCGGCGCCACCGACGACGCCATCGCCCGCCGGCTGGGGCTGGGCCGGCGCACGGTGGTGCGCCGCGTCTCCACCCTGCTGGCGCACCTGGGGGCGACCACCCGCTTCCAGGCGGGCGTCCAGGCGGCGCGGCGGGGGTGGCTCTGACCGGACGGGCGGGCGCGGCGCCAGGCGCGGTCCGGCGCGTTTCGCACGAGAAGTCGGACCGGCCGACTTCTCGTGCTGGGCGGTGACCGGGGCGGCCGACCGCGCGGAGTCCTACGCGGGGACGACGAGCGCGAGCACCTTCTCCGGCTCCTGCGGCTGGGGGTCGGCCACGACGGGCTTGGGGTTCAGGGACCTGTCCTCGGCCGCCCTGCGTCCGATGTACGTGTCGGACGCGAGGTTGCGCAGGCGGTAGAAGCCCTCCTCGCCGCCTTCGGGCGCTTCGAGGACCCAGACGGCGTTCGGCGGGTAGAACGGCGGCAGGCTCCTGCCCACGGGAACGGGCCCCACCTCGACCTGGGCGTCCCCCTCCTCCGGGTCCGTGAGCTTGAGGCCCTTCAGGAAGCCTTCCGCCTCGTCGACGATGACGAAGTGGTTCTTGCCGGTGCGCTCGTCGGGGACGAGCCTCCACGTGCTGGTGGGGGGCTCGGGGGTCAGGACGGCGTACGCCCGTCCGTCGATGGCTGCGAGACCTCCACCGGCGAAAACGATGCGCACTGCCCTGTCGCGGAGCGTTTCCAAGCTGCTCATACTGTCTCCTCGCCTCTCGACCGGACCGCAGACCGGTCCCGGGTGAGAACGCTTCAGGAGCCCTGACGTTGCGTTACGAGGTGGTGGAACACCCGGACGAGTGAAGCTTTTTGTCGTGCTGTCGTCCCTGCCGGGTCAGAGAGCTCGGTCCGCTGTTGCGGCGCGGGTTCTCAGCAGGTAGCCGATGTCCTCCAGGCGCCCCGCGCTTGGGCTGTTTAGGTGCTTGATGCCGGAGCGGATCTCGTCGAGGACCGCCAGGCCGCGCTCGTCCCCGCGCAGGGCGAGCCCGGCGGCGGCTTCGATCCGGGTGTCGAGGTGCGGGTCCGTCAGGTTCGCCGCCAGCACGGCGCGGAGCTCGGGGGTGTCGACGGAGGAGGCGGTGAACTTGTAGAGCGCGGTCGCCCGGATCTCGGGGACGGGATCCACGGCCAGCCGCACGAGGGCCGCGACGACGTCCCGGCGCTCGGGCGCATCGACGGCCGTGCCGCCGGGCGTGTCGAGGTAGAGGTGCACGGCGACGCTGTGGCGGACCTTCGGGTCCGCGTGGTCCGCGTGCGCCAGGATTGCCGGTGCCGCCGGGGTCCCGGCGGGGCGGTAGGAGCAGAAGGCGGCGATGACGGTGGCCAGGGCATGGGGATCCTGCTCGATGTCCAGCAGCGGGCGAAGGAACTCGGCCGCCTCGCGGGCGAACGGCGGCTCGTCGTCCTGGTCGACGTCGAGGTCGAACCCCAGGAAGTTCACCGTGTCGAGCGCGAAGCGCCGGCGATCGAGGCAGGAGCCCTCCTCCGCGACCCTGCGCGCCCAGTCGAACGTCTCCTGGTCGGCCCGGTAGCCCAGCTGGAAGAGCGAGGCGAACCAGTCGTCGTGGCCGGGGTCGGCGTGGACCAGGGCGCGGGCCATCAGTTCGTCCGGCGAGCGGTGGACGCCGAGCGCCGCCTCCAGGTCGGTGACGATCGCCCGGTGCGCGGGGAGCGGACCGGGTTCTCCGCGTTCGGTTTTGGTCTCGGACCTGGCCTCGGCCTCGGTGGCGATGGCGAGTTGCGCCGTGCGCAGTGCGCGGCGGTGCGGGCTGTCGGCGCTCAGCGGATCCCGGCTCCGGGACAGCAGGGCCCGCAGGACCCCGTATCTGCCGTGCTCGGCCGCCCACGTCACCGGGTCGACCCCGTCGGCCCAGGGGCGGGTCACGTCGACGTCCCAGAGGACCAGCCAGTCGACGACCTCGTGACGACCGGCTCGCGCGGCGGCGGCGAGCAGGGTCACGGCGTCGTCGCCGGCCAGCTCGTCGGTGGAGATGTCGTCCAGGAGGTCGAACACCGCGACGTCGTCGCCGCGTTCGACAGCGGCCAGCAGCGGGGGCAGGTGCACGGGGTGATTGTGCCCGCGAAGGAGGCGGCCGGGCCAACGGATTTCGGGCGGGGCCGCCGGGCTTCGCGGGAGGGGCCTCAGCGGGCGGTGTCCGCCCAGCTGATGCGGATCTCGCGGTCGCCGGCCGGGAGGGTGAGGACGGGCTCGTCGGCGAGGTCGCGGATGATGTCGCGTTTGGCGCAGGGGCCGGTGAGGCGGCGCTCCAGGACGTAGTGCTCGAAGCGGGACATCGGGAGGTGGCGGACCGAGTCCCAGATCCGTTCGAGCACGTCGTCGCTGAGGGTGTGGATGGATGGAGGGCGGTGGCCCGGGATCTCCACGAGGACGTCGTGGTCGGCCCTCACGCGGTCACCTCGCACCAGACGATCTTCCCGGCGTCGTTGCGCGGGGAGCAACCGGTGCGGGTGGAGAGGGACTTGACCAGGTGGAGGCCGCGCCCGGCCTCCCCGTCCAGGGTGAGCGCGCGCAGGACCGGCTCGCGGTCGTGGCGGGCGTCGTGCACCTCGATGCGCAGACGGGCGGGGGTGAGGTCGAGCGCGAGGTGGATGAGGTGCCCCGGCGGCGTGCCGTGGAGGAGGGCGTTGGTGACCAGCTCCGAGACGATCAGCAGCCCGGAGTCGAGGTAGCGCTCCCGGTAGGGAGTGGGGGAGAGGAGGGACGTGAGGAGGGCGCGCCCCTCGGAGGGAGAGCGGCGGCTGCGCACCAGCCAGGTGGTGGAGGAGTGGGAGGACATGGCGAAGGCACCTTCCAGGCACGGAGTTTGAAGCCATGCGGGGCCGGGCGGAGCCATGGGGATGCCCGGCAGTAGGCCGGTCATGGTCACTCAGGCGACCCGAAGGACTACTCCCTGTAGATTGCCCTAGCCGGGCAATTGCATGCAACTGCTTCGTCCATGCAATTGCATGATCATGGGCTGCGACTGGGCCCGGGGAGGGGTGGCAAACTATGCAAGGAACCGAACAGCCAGGGAGTGTGACGCATGGGCAGTCCGACCGTGCTGCGGCGTAGGCTCGGCGGCGAGCTCGGCAAGTTGCGCGCATCGCGCGAACTGAATGCCAAGGACGTGGCCGCCGCGCTGGGTTGGTCCGCTTCGAAGCTGAGCCGCATCGAGAGCGGCCTGGTGCCGTTGCAGGAGCGCGACGCCGCGAAGCTCTTGGCCCACTACGGTGTCACATCAGCCGATGAGGTGAAGCACTTCCTCGGGTTGACGCGCCAGAGCCGCCAGCAGGGCTGGTGGCACGCGTACGGCGATGCGCTGCCGGACTGGTTCCGCGCGTACGTGGGCTTCGAGTCGGACGCGGCGAAGATCGTGACCTACCAGTGCGAGCTGGTTCCAGGGCTCCTCCAGACCGAGGCCTATGCGCGGAGTGTCATCCGGGCGATGAATCCGATGGAATCCGCTGAAGAAGTCGAGCGGCGGGTCGCACTGCGGATGGATCGTCAGCAGATACTGGACCGTCATGAGCCGCCACAACTGTGGGCCATCATCAGCGAGGCGGTCATTCGGCGGCCGGTCGGCGGGAGCCCGGCCATGGCTGAGCAGTTGAGCCACCTTGCGGCAATGGCGGATGAACGGCCCAACATCACAGTCCAGATCTTGCCGTTCTCCGCTGGCGCGCACGCGGCGATGGGTTCCTCGTTCTCCATCCTGTCGTTCGACGACATCCCCGGCAGCGTTGCCTACTCCGAAGGGCCCACCAGCAGCACCTACTCGGAACGGCCGCATGAGATCGCTCGTCACGAGGATGCCTTCGATCGCCTCATGGCGTCGTCGGTACAGCCCGAGAGGTCAATCGCTTGGTTGAAGGAAGTCGCGGAGGAGTATTCCCGGTGAGTCACGAGTACCACGGCGTCAAGTGGCGCAAGAGCACATACAGCAACGGTCAAGGCGATTGCATAGAAGTGGCTGATGGCGTCATTGGCATCGTCCCGGTTCGGGACAGCAAGGACCCCCACGGCCCGGCCCTCACCTTCACTTCTGAGGCATGGCGGTCCTTCGTTGTGGGAATCCAGGTAGGTGACTTCCCGGTCGGATCCTGAGCCGCCTGCGGAGCGGCTCCGTGGAGCACGCGGGGCCGCCCGGACTGCCTGGTGCGCTGGGTCGTCATTTGCTCGATCAGGGCCGTCTCCGGCTGGGGAACGTTGTAGAGGAGCGCAATACATGGGCAATCGACCTTGCGAGGCTGTCTGGCGCAAGAGCACCTACAGCAACCCGTCTGGCGGCGACTGCGTCGAAGTGGCTGATGGTGCAGCTGGTGTTGTTCCGGTTCGTGACAGTAAGGACCCTCACGGCCCGGCCCTCACCTTCACTTCCGAGGCGTGGCAGTCCTTCGTCGCGGGCATCCAGGTGGGCGAGTTCCCGATCCGCAACTGACCCAGTGCCGTGGGCTTCAGGAGGTCGTTCGTATGGCAGCTGATTTGGCATGGCGCAAGAGCAGCTACAGCGGTAGCGAAGGCGGCAACTGCATCGAGGTCGCCTCGGAACTCCCCGTCACCTGGCGCAAGTCGAGCGCCAGCAACCCGAACGACAACTGCGTCGAAGTGGCCGATGGTGTAGCTGGCGTCGTCCCGGTTCGTGACAGCAAGGACCCCCACGGGCCGGCTCTCGCCTTCACCCCCGAGGCGTGGCGGGCCTTCGTTGCCGGTGTCCAGGCGGGCGAGTTCCCGGCCGGTTCCTGAAGTGGTTTTTGCCGGGCGGCCCCGCGGAGTGCGTGGGGCCGCCCGGCGTGCTTCCGCCCCGCCCCCACTTCCGCCTGTGCGGTTGCAGCTCAACGCGACCGTACCCGGGTTGAGAAAACCCGGCGCCTCCACGCCCTCCGCGTGACTACTGTCCTGCCGGGTAGATCGTCCCGACCGGCCGACGGGAGCGGATTCGTGCTGACCGACACGCACCCGCCGTAGGTACCTCTGGAGAGCCCAGAGGGCCCTACGGAGGCTCCCGATGTCCCGAACCGTCCGCACGACTCCCCGCCAACTCCGCGTCCAGGAACGCGCGTCGGAGTCCATGTTCCTGTACGACCTGCGCTACACCCACGCTGAACTGGGCCGGGCTGCCCGCGAAGGCCGCCGCCCCGCCCCGAAGAAGATGCTGCACCGGATCACCTTCCGGCTGTCGACAGCGCTCGACTCCAGGACGGGCTCGTTCTCCAGCGAGATCGCCACGGCCGAAGGTCGGGCCCGGCTCCAGGGCCGACTCGACGCCCAGCGGATCCGCGGACTGCACCCGCGCCGGCCACGACATCGACGGCGCGGACATCCCTCCGGTCCGCCACCGTCACGACGGACTCCGGCACGCCTGGTAAGAACGAAGCCCCCCGGTTCCCGAGGTCCGTTCTCCCGGGCGGCCCCGCGTGCTTCGCGGGGCCGCCCGGGCTTTCTGATGCGGGGCGCCCGCCGCCGGCACGGCTTTCTCGTGCGCAGGAAGTCGGATCCGCCGACTTCCTGCGCGAACGTCGACATCTGCGAACGCGCGGGCAGGGGCCCGGCCGCCGGTGAACGTCACTGCTGGAGAAGGGCCCGACGGTCGCCCTCAGCCCGCTGCTCCTGGCCGGGGCCGGTGCGGCCTTCGTCACCCCGCCGGGGGTTCGCCGTGGGTGCGGCGGGCGTAGGCGCGGGCGGCGCGGGCGCGGTCGCCGCAGCGGGTGGAGCACCACTGGCGGCGGCCCTGGCGCAGGAGGTAGCGGTTGCAGGGGGTGGAGCCGCAGGCGGTGAGGCGGTCGGCGTCCGGGCCGGTGAGCAGGTCGGCGGCGTCGGCGGCCAGGGTCGCCAGCGCGTGGGCCACGATCTCCGTGGTGGGGTGCGGGGCCGCGCGGTAGGGGCCGTTCTTCTCGTCCCACTGCAGCAGCCGGGCGGTGGGCACCCGGGTCAGCGCGTCGTTGACGGCGGCCAGGGCGGCGGGCAGGGCCGGCAGTGCGGCGACGCGGGCCGCGAACAGCGTCCTGACCTGCTCCCGCATCGAGCGCACCTGGGCCGCGCACATCTCCTGCAGGCCGGCCTCGGCCGGGGCGAGGCCGTGGGCCACGAGCCACCGGTCGGCCGCCGCGGGTGTGCCGAGGCGGTCGACGAACTGCCCGCCGGGCAGCGCGAGGGCGCTGTTGGCCAGGGCCAGGGACGGGTGCTGCTCCTCCCCCGGCGCGGGGGGTACGGCGGGCTCTTCGGTCGCGGTCTCCGTCATGACTCTCATGGTATCGGTTGCGCTCATCCGTGAGGACTGGCTACTGTCTCTCACGGATGAATCGGTTCTATCCGTGAGGTGTGTTTCTTCATGACGTCCGTCGGCACGACCACCGAGCAGCTCCCCGTCCGCCTCTTCGGCGGCCCGACCGCCCTCTTCGAGTACGGCGGCCTGCGTTTCCTCACCGACCCGACCTTCGACGCCCCCGGCGACTACCAGGCGCTGGGCCGCCCGCTCCTGACGAAGACCGCACCCCCGTCCGGCAGCCCCGCCGACCTCGGCCGCATCGACGTCGTCCTGCTCTCCCACGACGAGCACGCCGACAACCTCGACCGCGCCGGCCGGGCCCTGCTCGCCGACGTCCCGCTCACCCTCACCACCCCCGGCGGCGGCCGACGCCTCGGGGGCACCGCCCGGGGGCTGGCCAACTGGGAGTCGGTCGAGCTGGACCGCCCCGGCGGCGGCACCGTCACCGTCACCGGCGTCCCCGCCCTGCACGGGCCCGGGACGCGCGCCGAGGTCGAGGCGGTCACCGGCCAGGTCGTCGGCTTCGTCCTCACCGGGGACGGGCTGCCCACCGTCTACGTCAGCGGCGACAACGCCTCCCTCGACGTGGTGCGGGAGATCGCCGACCGCTTCGGCCCCGTGGACACCGCCGTCCTCTTCGCCGGGGCACCCCGCTTCCCCATCCTCTTCGACGGCGGCCTGCTCGTCCTGGACAGCGCCCAGGCCGCCGAAGCCGCCCGGATCCTCGACGCCCGCCGGGTGGTCCTCGTCCACCACGACAGCTGGGCGCACTTCACCGAGGGCCGCGACCAGCTGGTGGCCGCCTTCACCGCCGCCGGCCTGGCCGACCGCCTCCAGCCGGCGTAACCGTCCGCGCAGGCCGGGTGCCCGCCGGGCCGGCGGGTCGGCGGGCACCCGGCCTCCCGGACCTCCCCGGGCGCCCCCGGCGAGCGAAACGTTCAAGACCGCGCCCCAACTCCCCGCCCACACTGGCCGGATGACGCCGACCGACACCTTCACCCCCGCCGCCGGGCGCTTCGCCCTCGGGCTCTACGACCCGATCGTCTCCCTCACTCGCGAACGCCTCTGGCGCAGCCTGGCGGCGATGCACGTCGCGCCGCGCCCCGGCGATGTCATCGTCGACGTCGGGTGCGGCACCGGGTCCCTCGCCGTGCTGCTCCACCACGCCGAGCCGGGGGCCACCGTCGTCGGCGTCGACCCCGACCCCGCCGTGCTGCGCCTGGCCCGCCGCAAGGCCGCCGCGGCCGGGGCCGCGCCCGACTTCCGCACCGGCATGGGCGACACGGTCGCCGACCTGCTCGGCCCCGCAACCGCCGACACCGTCGTCTCCAGCCTCGTGCTGCACCAGTGCCCCGTCCCGGTGAAGCAGGCGATCCTCGCCGCCATGCACCGCACCCTGCGCCCCGGCGGCAAGCTGGTGATCGCCGACTACGGGCGGCAGCGCACCGCCGCCATGCGCCTGGCCTTCCGGATCGTCCAACTCGCCGACGGGAAGCAGGACACCCAGCCCAACGCCGACGGCATCCTGCCCCGGCTGATCGCCGAGGCGGGCTTCCAGGGCGTGCGCGAGGTGGACACCGTCGCGACCGTGACCGGTTCGATGTCCCTCTACACCGCGCGCCGGGCCGGCTGAACGGCGGAACTCCCGGGCGCGCGCAGGGCGGGCAGCACCTGCGCGGGCGTCAGGCCCGTCAACTCCCGCATCCACCGGGTGAAATGGGACTGGTCGGCGAACCCGCCCGCGAGCGCCGCCTCGGCCGGGGACCGTCCCTCGCCGAGCGCGGCCGCCGCCCGGGCCAGCCGCTGCCAGCTGCGCCAGCGCGCCAGCGGCACCCCCAACTGCCGCTGCGCCAGCGCCCGCAGGCGCTGCGGGGACAGCCCGACCCGCGCGGCCAGGCCCTCCAGCGGCACCTGGTCGTCGGCCAGCGCCGCCATCGCCGCGCGCAGCCGCGGGTCCAGCCCGGCGGCGGGCAGCGCACCCTGCGGCCGTACGTCCCGCTCGGTCAGGCCGTCCAACCGCGGGGCCACGGTGACGCCTTCGCCGCACTGCCGCCGCAACCGGTCGGCGAAGGCGCAGTGCGGGTCGACGTAGAAGACCAGGACGTCCCGGACCGGGGCCATCCGGTGGCGCACCATCGGCGGCACCACGATCGCCGGCCCGCGATGGCGCGCCCCGGCCGCGTCGTCGATCACCACCCGGCCCGTACGCTCGCCCGCGACGGCGACGGCGACCGCGACCTGGAAGGCGGCGTGCCGGTGGAAGGCGCTGTCGGCCAGCGGCCCCCGGTACAGGGCGTAGCCGGGGCCGACGGTGAAGCGCGGCCCGGTTCCGGTCAGTTCCACGCGGCGGCCTTCCGGGTGTGCTGGGCTGGGCTCGATCGCCCACGCACGGGGGCAGTACCCGGAAGCCTTTCACACGGCCGACCGGCCGGTGTCGAGATCCCGTCACCGGCACCGACTCCCCGGCGAGCGGCGCCCGTTGAGCGCCGCCGACCACGACGGACAGAGGGACGGACATCATGCAGGAGCTTGTGCAACAGGCCGTTGACCAGCTGGTGGAGTCGGGTGCCGAACTGGGCGTGCAGGTCGCGGTGTACCGGCACGGCGAGCTGGTGGTGGACGCGGTGGCCGGCGTCGCCGACCCGGCCAGCGGCCGCCCGGTCACCTCGGACACCCCGTTCTACAGCGCCTCCACCGGCAAGGGCGTGACGGCGACGGTGGTGCACGTCCTCGCGGACCGCGGGGCCCTCGACTACGACACGCCGATCGCGGAGCTCTGGCCCGAGTTCGGCGCCCACGGCAAGGACCGGGCGACCGTCCGCCACGCGCTGACCCACTCCCTCGGCGTCCCGGCCGTGCCGTCCGACCTCACGGTGCGGGACCTGGCCGACCGGGACGGGATGTGCGCCCTGATCGCCGGCTCCGAGCCCTGGTGGGAGCCCGGCACCAGGACCGGCTACCACGCGCTGACCTGGGGCTTCGTGATGGGCGAGATCGTCCGCCGGGCCACCGGCGAGCCGATCTCGCAGGTGCTGCGCCGGGAGGTGGCGGAACCGCTGGGCATCGCCGACGAACTGTTCTTCGGCGTCCCCGCGTCCGAACTCGGCCGGGTCGCCCGGCTGGAGGACGCGCCCGGCAGCGCCGAGACGGCGGCGGCGATGCCCGCCGACCTGCCGATCTTCAAGGCCGCGCCGCCCGCCGTGACCCCCAGCGCCGCCTACGGCAACGATCCCGTGGTGCTCACCTCGGAGATCCCCTCGGCGGGCACGCTGTCCGCCCGCGCGGTGGCCCGGATGTACGCCGCGCTGCTCGGCGAGGTGGACGGCGTCCGGCTGGTCGGGGAGGAGCGGCTGCGCGAGGTCACCGCCCTGGCCACGGACGACGTCGACCAGATGGTCGGCTTCCAGGTGCCGCGCGCCCTGGGCTACAACCTCGGCCGGCCCGGTGCCGACCCGCGGGCGACGCCGAGCGTCTTCGGCATGCCCGGTATGGGAGGCAGCGCGGCGTACGCCGACACCGCGACCGGCGTCTCCTTCGCGCTGACCAAGAACCGCTTCTTCCCCGGCCCGGCCACCGCGGTCGAGCGGATCGGCGAGCTGGTCGCGAAGGCCGTCGCCGGCTGAGGCGCTCCGCCCGTGCGGGCCCGGCGGGGCCCGCACGGGACCGGTGTTCGAATCGATGTGTCGACACAGCGTCATCACCGCAGGACAGCGGCCCATTGCGGTTCGATCACGGTGTGTCCGTTTCGTCGAACATTGGGGGAAAGTGTGGCGGTTGATCTTTTTGGCAGGGGTGTCGGCGGCCTCTCATAATTCCTGCCGACACGCGTGACGGAAGCCCGGGGAACCCGCTGGGGGAGTGGTTCCCGCGAGGGGCCCGCGCGTGAGATTCCGCATTCTTCCTGGGGGGATTCCCTTGTCCGAGCCCGAGAACGAGGGCACCGCCGCCGCCGGGCCTCCGGCGCCGGCCGCGCCGGCCGCCGTGCCTGAAACCGCTGCTGCGCCCGAGGCCGCCGTCGTGCCCGAGGCCGCCGTCGGACCACAGCCGGCCCGAAGCTGGACCTCGAACAGACCCGCTTCGCCCAGCCGGCCCTGTTCGC
>NZ_JBEXJK010000187.1:0-15793 GCF_040609095.1 Kitasatospora sp. NPDC004799 | reverse complement strand
GGGAGTTCGACGACAGGCCCCGGGCGACGGGCGCTCGGCCGGGCGCCCGCCGGCCTGTCAGCACCTGCTCGCCCGCACCGACCGGTCTCCCACGGAGCTGACCCGCCACCTTGACGGGCTGCGGGTCCGGTGTCCCGCGCCGGAGATCCGCTGACGGATCCACGCGCGTACGGCTGCGGCACCGCGCGCATCGACGGCGGGTTCGGCGACCACGACCCGCAGGTGGCGGGCCGGGCTCACGCCGCCGGGCTCACCGTGGCCGTGGCCCCGGGGGCGGCCGCGACGCGGTTGCGGAGCGTACCGATGCGTTCGACCTCGACCTCGACGAGGTCGCCGGGGCGCAGGTGGCGACCGGAGAACACCCCGGCGCCGCGCGGGGTCCCGGTGAGGATCACGTCGCCGGGTTCGAGGGTCTGGTAGCGCGAGAGGTAGGAGACCAGCTCGGCCAGGTCGTGGATGAAGCCGCTGGTGCGGTCGGACTGGCGCAGCTCGCCGTTGACCCGGGTGCGCAGCCGGAGGTCGAGCGGCTCGGGGAACTCGTCCGGGGTGACCAGGCAGGGGCCGAGCGGCTTGAAGGTGTCGAAGCTCTTGGAGACGCCGATGGAGGCGGTCGGGTCGCCCGAGATCGCCCGGTGCTGGATGTCGCGGGCGGAGACGTCGTTGGCGACGGTCAGGCCGGCGAGGTGGTCCAGCGCGTCGGCGGCCCGGACGGCGGTCGCGGGCGTGCCGATGACGGCGGCGACCTCGCCCTCGTAGTCGACCTCTCCGGCCGCGACCGCCGGGAGGCGGATGTCCTCGCCGGGGGCGACGACCGCGGACCCGGCGACCACCTGGAAGTTCGGCTCGGCGGGCAGGGTGATGCCGGGCCGCCCCATCGCGGCGAACATCTCCAGGGCCTCCTCCGCGTGACTGCGGTAGTTCAGGCCGACGATCAGGACCTTCCCGGGGCGGCGGACGGGAGCGAGCAGCCGGACCTCGTCGAGGGCGACCTGTCGGAGGACCGCCGCCGTGCGGGCCGCGGCGGTCCCGGGGCCGCGCAGGAGGGCGCCCAGGTCGGCGACGTCGAGATCGAGCAGGGAGAGCACGCCGGGGCTGTCCTCCCGGGCGATGCCCAGGGCTGTGCTGTACAGGCGCATCGATGACTCCCGCGGGTCGGGGGAAGAAGGTCTCTTGCTTCAGAGTCAAGAGCCTTCTTGGTTCGGAGTCAAGAGTTCGTCGGCCGCCGAGCCCGACCCCTGGTGCCGCAGGTGGGGGCGCGGGCGCGGGCTCGACGGCGGACCCTAGGCTTGGTTGCCATGCCAAGAAACCGTCAGCAGATCCCGAAAGCCGAGCGCGAGGCCGTCCTGGTCGAGAGCGCCTGGGAACTCTTCGCCACCCGGGGGTACAAGGGGACCAGCCTGACCGAGGTCGGCAAGGCGGCGGGGGTCGCCGCGAACGCCGTGCGCTGGTACTTCCCGACCAAGGACGAACTGTTCGCCGCCGCGCTGGACCGCCTGTTCCTGCGCGAGCGGGAGCGCGTCGAGGCGGATCCCGCGATCGGGGGCGACCCCCGGCGGCAGCTGGTGACGTTCCTCGTCGACCTGGAGGCCCACCGCGGGCTGCACCGCGAGGCGTACGACCGCATGGGGGAGTCCCCGGCCCTCGCCGACGCCTACTCCCGGATGCAGGAGTGGCTGGAGGGCCGCCTCCTCGCGGCCGTCGCGAGCCGGCTGCCCGAGGGGGCGGACGTCGCGCCGGTGGCGGACGTGGCCCACGTGCTCTTCGAAGGGCTGCTGGTCAGCACCCGGGAGCTGGACCGGCCGACCGAGGAACTCGTCGACCTGCTGATGGAGGCGCTGGCGGCGGTCGCGGCGGCGCGCTGAACCCCTCTCTTGACTGCCATACAAGAGACTGCCTAGGTTTCTCTTGTATGACAGCCAAGAGGGCTGCCGTGCCCTCGAGAAGGAGGTCGCCACTCCATGGCTTCTCCCGAAAAACTCGCCCACGTCGTGCTGCGCACCGGCCGTCTGCCGGCCATGACGGACTGGTACGCACGCGTCCTCGAAGGCCGCGTCGCCTTCGCCAACGAGGCCCTCGCCTTCCTGACCTACGACGACGAGCACCACCGGGTCGCGCTGGTCGCCACCGGGGCGTCCGAGCGTCCGACGGACACGCACACCGGTCTTCACCACGTGGCATTCACCTACGCGACGATCAAGGACCTGCTCGACACGTACCGGCGGCTGAAGGGCGACGGCATCCACCCCTTCTGGTGCGTCAACCACGGGCCGACCACCTCGATGTACTTCGAGGACCCGGACGGCAACCACATCGAGCTCCAGATCGACAACTTCGCCACCGCGGAGGCCCTCGACGAGTGGTTCCGGTCCGGCGCCTTCGACGCCGACCCGATCGGGGTCGACGTCGACCCCGACGACCTGGCGCGCCGCTTCGAGTCCGGTGAGCCCCTCGCCGACCTGGTGAGGCGCGCGTGAAGGACATCGACGTCCCGGTCGTCATCATCGGCGCCGGTCCGGTGGGGCTGGCCACCGCGCTCGTCCTCGGCCGGCACGGCGTCCGCAGCCTCGTCTGCGAACAGTACGGCGGGATCAACCCCCACCCCCGGGCCCACGTCGTCAACACCCGGTCCATGGAGCTGTTCCGCGCCTGGGGCATCGCGGACGCCGTCCGGGCGGACGCGGCCGACCCGGTCCAGGCCGGCACCATCCTGTGGAAGCAGACCCTCGCCGGGGACACCCTGGGCCGGATCGACTTCGCGGACGGCCCGCAGGGCTCGCTCCGGCAGCGGGCGGACGCCTCCGCCGAACAACTCGCCTCCTGCGCCCAGGACCGGGTGCAGCGGCACCTCCTGGACGCGGTCCTCGCCCAGGGCGCGGCCGCCGTCCACTACAGCACCACGGTCGTCGAGGTGACGGACCACGGGGACGCCGTCGACGTCACCGTGGAGGGCGCGGGCGGACGGCAGGTCCTGCGCACCCGGTACGTCGTGGCGGCGGACGGAGCGGCCGGGGGCATGCGCGACAGGCTCGGCATCGCGATGGAGGGCTCCCCGGTCCTCGGGCACCAGCTGAACATCTACTTCCACGCCGACCTCTCCCCGTGGATGCGCCAGGACCCGGCCCTGCTGGTCTGGCTGATCAACGAGACCTCCCCGGGCGTCCTCATCGGGATGGACGGCACCCGCCGGTGGACCTTCCAGCGGGACTTCGACCCGGCCGTCGAATCGCCGCAGGACTACCCGCCCGAGCGGTGCGCCCGGATCATCCGGGACGCCGTCGGAACCGCCGAACTCGACGTGGACGTCCGGTCCGTGGGGTCGTGGGCGCTGACCGCCCGGACCGCCGAGACGTACCGCAGCGGCCGGGTCCTGCTCGCCGGCGACGCGGCGCACCAGTTCCCGCCGACCGGCGGCCTCGGCATGAACAGCGGCCTCGCCGACGCGGACAACCTCGGCTGGAAGCTCGCCGCCGTGCTGAGCGGCCGTGCGCCCGACGCCCTGCTCGACAGCTACGAGCGGGAGCGCCGCCCCATCGCCGTCGACAACGCCCGCCACAGCATGCTGAACGCCATCAAGATGGCCGAGGTCGGCATCGGGCCCGCGACGGCCGAGATCGCCGCGCGCCTCGCCGGCCCGGACCGGGCGGTCGCCGCGGCGGAACGCCGGCGGATCGCGGAGGCCGTCCCCCGGCAGCGCCCGCACTTCGACGCGCTCAACCAGGAGATCGGCTACGCCTACGGCCCGGCCCGGCCGGCCTTCGGCGCGGGCGGCACCCCGCCCTCGGCCACCGACTACACGCCGACGGCCGTCCCCGGAGCGCGACTTCCGCACGCCTGGGTCGAACGGGACGGGGAGCGGGTGTCCACCCACGACCTCCTCGGGCCGGGCTTCACCCTGATCACCGGGCCGGAGGGCACCGGCTGGGCGGAGTCCTTCGCGGACTCCTTCCCGGAGTCCTTCCCGGAGCCGGGCGAGGAGTCCCGCGCGCGGGCCGGGGAGACCGGGGACGGCCTGGTGCGCCGGACCGTCGTCCTCGGGCGTGACGTCACCAGCCCGGACGGGCGCTGTGCCGAGCTGCTCGGCATCGGTGCGGACGGAGCCCTCCTCGTCCGGCCGGACGGTCACATCGCGTGGCACAGCACCGGGGGGTCGACGCCGGCGTCGGCGCTCGCCGACCTGCTCCGCGGAGCCGAGCGGCCCGCCCCGTAACGCGTCGTCAGGTCCCCTCCCCGGCCGCGGCCGGAATCCCGGCTCGGCCCGGGGACGGACCCCGTGGGGAGCGCCGGCCCCCGTGCCCGGCGCTCCCGATCCATCGCCCCGGCCCCTCGCCCCCACCCGGTGGCCCGGCCGCGCCCGCCCCGCCGGCCGGCCGCCCGCCACCTGCGACGCCCCACCCGGAGGAACACAGTGGTGACCCCTCAGTACACGACCGGGCCCCGGCCCTCGCTCCAGGACCGACACGTCCGCGAAGAAGGCACCGTCCACCTCACCGGCATCCAGGCCCTCGCCCGACTGCCGCTCGACATCCGTCGCGCCGACCGTCGGGCGGGCCGCGACACCGCGGGATTCGTCTCCGGGTACGAGGGTTCGCCGCTCGCCGGGTACGACCTGGAGCTGGCGCGCTGCCGCCCCCTCCTCGACGAGTACGGGGCGGCCCAGGGGCGGCTCTGGGCGGGGCAGGGGTGTCCGACGGGCCGGAGTAGCCCGTTCGGGTGCTCCCGGCCGAATCCGCCGCGCGGGCCGCCGGAACCTCTGCTGAGCTGGGGCGGTTCGGAATCCTCGACGACCCCGGTGGAGGTGGCCGTGTCCGTGGAGCGCGCGCCCGGCGAGCAGCGGCGGCCGGACCACCGCAGGCCGTACCTGATGCTGCCGCCCGCGCTGCGGCAGGCGGCGGCCTGGTCGGTGGCGGTGATCCTGCTGATCGCCGTCGCCTCGCTGGTGGTCTTCGCGCTGGTCGAACTGCGGGCGGCCACCGTGCCGTTCGTCCTGGCGCTGCTCGGGGCCTCGCTGCTGTACCCGGTGGTGCCCTGGCTGGTGCGCCGGGGCGTCGGCCGGGGCCTGGCCGCCGGGCTGACCTGCACGGTGCTGGTCTGCGCGGTCGGCGGGGTGCTCGCGCTGCTGGTCAACTCCCTGGTGCACAGCGCCCCGCAGATCGCCTCCTCGCTCCAGGAGGCGGGGGCGCGGCTGGCCGAGTGGCTCGGCCCGTTCGGAGGGAAGATCCAGCACGCGCTCAGCAACGCCAAGGGCGAGACCAACTCGCTGGTCTCCACCCTCACCAACGGGGTGCTCTCCGGGCTCGGCCTGCTCACCCAGCTGATCGCCGGCGGGGTGCTGTCGCTCGCCCTGGTGTTCTTCTTCCTCCGGGACGGCCACCGCACCGGCGACGCCATCCGCTCCTACCTGCCCGAGCGCAGCGCCACGACCGTGATCGCCTGCGCCGAGCGGGCCTTCACCGCGATGGCCGGGTTCATGCGCGGCACCACCCTGATCGCCCTGATCGACGCGGGCTTCATCACCATCGGCCTGGTCGCCCTCGGCGTGCCGGGCGCGCCCGGCCTCGGCGCGCTCGTCTTCATGGGCGCCTACATCCCCTTCGTCGGCGCCTTCCTGTCCGGCACGGTCGCCGTCCTGGTGGCCCTCGCCGACGGCGGCCTCGGCACGGCGCTCTGGGCGCTCGGCGTGGTGCTCGCGGTGCAGCTGATCGAGGGCAACGTCCTCCAGCCGGTCATCCAGAGCCGCACGGTCGAGCTGCACCCGGCCACCATCATGGTCGCCGTGGTGGCCGGCTCCGGCATCGCCGGCATCATCGGCGCCCTCCTCGCCGTCCCGGTCTGCGCCGCCGCCATGGGCGTGATCTCCGTCCTGCGCGGCGACCCGGCCCCGGCGGAGGCGGGGGAGTAGCAGGGGCATCCGGAATCTCGCGAACTATTCGGTATTTTACCAGAATATCGATGGAATGTCATATCCGATGGGGATATGGAAAATCGGCACCCTGTTCGCTAGATTGGCGCCCATGACTGGGACTGCTGAATTAATCGTCGAATCCGGCGAATTGCGGCTGTGGACCGAACGGGCCGGCAATCCGAACGACCCGACGGTCCTGCTGGTGATGGGGACCGCCGCGCAGGGCATCGGATGGCCGGACGAGCTGGTGGAGGTGCTGGTCGCCGGCGGTCGCCAGGTCATCCGCTACGACCACCGGGACACCGGCCGGTCCAGCTGCGTGGACTTCGCCGCCCACCCCTACGCGCTGGCGGACCTGGCCGCCGACGCGGCGGCCGTGCTCGACGGTCACGGAGTGGCCGCCGCGCACGTCGTCGGGGCGTCCCTGGGCGGCGCGATCGGCCAGTGGCTGGCCGTGCACCGCCCTGAACGCGTACTGACCCTGACCGCGATGATGACCGGCCCGATGGGGCACAGTGCGGGCCCGGCCTGGGCGCGCGCCATGGCCGGCCAGGCGCCCGACCCCGCTGACCTCCCGCCACCCGCGCCGCGCTTCCTGGCGCATCTGGCGCAACGCGCCGCGCTCCCGCAGGGGACCCGCGAGGAGTGCGTCGCGGCGAGCCTGGAGACCTGGCGGGTGCTCAACGGCGAGGTCCTCCCCTTCGACGAGCCGGCCGCCCACCGCTTCGTGGAGGCCTCCTTCGACCGGACCGGCGACCACGGCGCGGCCCTCAACCACGACCTGGCCGGCCGCCGGATGACCGGGGACCGCCTCGTGCCGCTGTCCTCGATCAAGGCCCCGACGCTGGTCGTGCACGGCACCGAGGATCCGCTGCGCCCGCTGCCGCACGGCCGTGCCCTCGCCGGGGAAATCCCCCATTCCCGATTCCGGTCGATTCCCGGTATGGGGCACACGCTGTTCTCCCCCGGGCTTCCCCGGCAGATCGGCGACATCATTCGTGAGCACATCGCGTAGGGAACGGAAAGCGGATGCCCGCCCGTGGGCGCCGAAATGCCGTCCGGAATCGTTCATCCCGCGTCGACGACACCCGGATTCCGGAAGGGGCGCAGCCCGCTGTGCGGTTCGGGCGGCCGGAGCGGGCGGTGGCCCGGCATGTTGGTGCGGCGCCGCGCGAACGGGGCCGACGGGGCGTCGAAATCGGGTTGCCCGGGCGTGATCCGTTGTGCGAGCATCGCTAATGCGACGCAAGTCGCGATAGCGCCTGGGAGGGTGTACATGGAACTGATCGACGTCGCCGAGGCGGGGGCCGGGCCGTACGGGGTCGCGGTGGGGGCGGACGGGAGCGTCTGGTTCACCCTGGTGCACAGCGGGGAGGTCGGACGGCTGGGGCCGGACGGGGCGGTGGCGCGCCACGGGCTCGGGGCGCCCGGGTGCGGGCCCGCGGTGATCGCGGCCGGGCCGGATGGCGCGATGTGGTTCAGCCGGATGCGGGACCACCGGATCGGGCGGATCGGCGCGGACGGGGCGGCGGACTCGTTCGGGGTGCCCGCGGCGGACGCCGGGCCGTACGGGATCGCCGCCGGGCCGGACGGGGCGCTCTGGTTCACCGAGCTGAACGCGGACCGGGTCGGGCGGATCACCGTGGCGGGCGAGGTGACGGAGTACCCGCTGCCGCTCGCCGGGGCCTTCCCGTCGCTGATCACGGCCGGGCCGGACGGCGCGCTGTGGTGCACGCTCAACCAGGCGGACGCGGTCGCGCGGGTCGGCACGGACGGCGGGGTGACCGTCCACAAGCTGCCGACCGAGGGCACCGCGCCGGTCGGGATCACCGCCGGGGCGGACGGCGCGCTCTGGTACGTCGGGATCGGCGGCGGGCTGGTCGGACGGATCACCGTGGACGGCGAGGTGGCGGAGTACCCGCTGGCCGACCGCGCGGCCCGGCCGCACGCGATCGCCGCCGGGCCGGACGGCCGGCTCTGGTTCACCGAGTGGGGCGCCGGCCGGATCGGGGTGCTCACCCCGGACGGGCGGCTCGACGGGCACCCGATCCCGGGCGAGGGCGCCGAGCCGCACGGCATCGCCGTCGCCCCGGACGGCACCGTGTACGCGGCGCTGGAGCGCGGGCAGCTCGCCAGGCTGGTGCCGAACGGCAACTGACGGAGCGTCAGGAACGCGAGTCCGAGCGTTCGGAACCGCGGGGCCGCGGGCCCGCGCGGCCAGGAGGTCCCGGTCCGTCCCCGGGAACTCGGGCCCAGCGGCCCCGGCCGGGCGGGCCGAAGGGCCCTGGGGTGCGGAGGCGGCCTGTTCGGATCATGGATCGCCATCCATTCGCACGACGTTCCGAAGGAGTGCGTCCTTGAGCGCCACCCAGGCACAGGGCGACCCCACCTCACCGCCAACGGCCCTTCCCACGGGGACGGTCAGGCCCAGGAGGCCCGGTTCGGCCCTGGTCAGGCTGCTGACCACCACCGACCACAAGACGATCGGCACCATGTACCTGGTGTCGGCGTTCGCGTTCTTCCTGATCGGCGGCATCCTCGCCCTGGTCATGCGCGCCGAACTCGCCCGGCCCGGAACGCAGATCCTCTCCAACGAGCAGTTCAACCAGGCCTTCACCATGCACGGCTCGGTGATGCTGCTGCTGTTCGCCATGCCGCTGTTCACCGGCTTCGCCAACTGGATCATGCCGCTCCAGCTCGGCGCGCCGGACGTCGCCTTCCCGCGCCTGAACATGCTGTCCTACTGGCTGTTCATGTTCGGCTCGCTGATCGCCGCGGCCGGCTTCGCGACCCCGCAGGGCGCCGCCGACTTCGGCTGGTTCCTCTACGCGCCGCTGTCCGACGCGATCCACTCGCCCGGCGTCGGCGCCGACATGTGGATCATGGGCGTGACGCTGTCCGGCTTCGGCAGCATCTTCGGCGCGGTCAACTTCATCACCACGATCATCTGCATGCGCGCCCCCGGCATGACCATGTTCCGGATGTCCATCTTCTGCTGGAACGTGCTGCTCACCTCGGTGCTGGTGCTGCTGGTCTTCCCGGTGCTGGCCGCCGCGCTGCTGGCGCTGGAGTGCGACCGCAAGTTCGGCTCGCACGTCTTCGACCCGGCCAACGGCGGGGCGATGCTCTGGCAGCACCTGTTCTGGTTCTTCGGGCACCCCGAGGTGTACATCCTGGCGCTGCCGTTCTTCGGCATCGTCTCCGAGGTCATCCCGGTCTTCAGCCGCAAGCCGATGTTCGGCTACTCCGGCCTGATCGCGGCCACCATCGCGATCGCCGGCCTGTCCGTGACGGTGTGGGCGCACCACATGTACGTCACCGGACAGGTGCTGCTGCCGTTCTTCTCCTTCATGACCTTCCTGATCGCCGTGCCGACGGGCGTGAAGTTCTTCAACTGGGTCGGCACCATGTGGAAGGGCTCGCTGAGCTTCGAGACCCCGATGCTCTGGACGGTCGGCTTCCTGGTCACCTTCCTCTTCGGCGGCCTGACCGGCGTGCTGCTCGCGGCCCCGCCGATCGACTTCCACGTCTCCGACTCGTACTTCGTGGTCGCGCACTTCCACTACACGCTGTTCGGCACCGTGGTCTACGCGATGTTCGCCGGCTTCCACTTCTGGTGGCCGAAGATGACCGGCAAGAAGCTCGACGAGCGGCTCGGCCGGATCACCTTCTGGACCCTCACCGTCGGCTTCCACGCGACCTTCCTGGTCCAGCACTGGCTGGGCGCGGAGGGCATGCCCCGCCGCTACGCCGACTACCTGGCCTCGGACGGCTTCACCACCCTGAACACCGTCTCCACCATCGGCTCGTTCCTGCTCGGCCTGTCGATCCTGCCGTTCCTCTACAACGTCTGGAAGACCGCCAAGTACGGCGAGAAGGTCACCGTGGACGACCCGTGGGGCTGGGGCCGCTCGCTGGAGTGGGCCACCTCCTGCCCGCCGCCGCGGCACAACTTCGTCAAGTTGCCGCGGATCCGCTCGGAATCCCCGGCCTTCGACCTCCACCACCCGGACATCGCGGCCCGGGACGTCCTGGAGCACAGCGGCGAGCCCGCCAAGCACCTGGAGGGCGTGGAGCCGGCGAAGTACGACCGGCCGCTGACCCGGGCGGACCGGGCGCGGGTGCCGTCGGGCTCCACCGACGCACCCTCCTCGGGCGGCTGAGCCCGCTCCCCGAAACGCCGTCCCCGCCCGCTCCGCTGCCCCCGGGCGGGCGGGGACGGCCCGTTCCTCCCCTCTCCTCCCCACCCCTTCGTGACCAGGAAGGCCGGGTCGTGAACCACACCGTTCTCGCCATCGGCACCGCCGCCCTCACCGCGAGCGGCTGTGTCTGGTACCTGCCCGCCATCGCCGACCTCCAGGCCGGCGCCGACCGGCCCCGCTCCACCCGTACGGCCGCCGCGGCCTGCGTGCTCTGGTGGGCCGGGCTCGCCCTGGCGGGCGGGCTGCTGCTGGTCCTGCCGGACTGGCGGCCCGCCGCGCAGATCGCGCTCGCCGGACTGGTCGGCGGTACGGCGCTGCGGCTGCGGGCGCTGTGGGACCGCCGCCGGGAGGTGCGGGAGACGGCGGCCCGCTGGGCCGCGCTGGAGGCCGGGCCCGCCCCGCGCTCCACCCGGACGCCGGCGCTGGCGCTGGCCGGGTGGCTGGTGGTCGGCGCGGCCGTCGCCTCGCTCGGGGCGGCGGCCATCCTGCTGTCCGGCGGTGGGGACGTGGTGCCCCGGGTGGTGCTGGCGGCGGTCAGCGGCGCGGGCGTCGCGCTCGCCTTCCTGCTGATGGGGCTGGGGAACGTGCGGCGGCAGGGGCGCTGAGGGCGTCCCCCGGTGGCTCCGGGCCCGGCGGCCCGGCCCGAATGGGGCCGTTGGGCCCTGGGCCGGGCCGCCGGGCCCGGGGGATGATGCCCTGGGCCCCGCTGGGAGTGTGCGGGGGTTGACGAAGGTGGAGCCGCGTGATGGCGACCAAGACGGAGGGTGCCGAGGCCTCGGCGCCGGTCCGGGTGTTCCTGCTGGACGACCACGAGGTGGTGCGCCGCGGGGTGCACGACCTGCTGGACGGCGAGCCGGACCTGGAGGTGGTCGGGGAGGCGGCGACGGCCGAGCAGGCGCTCGTCCGGGTGCCCGCGCTGCGGCCCGACGTGGCCGTGCTGGACGTCCGGCTGGGCGACGGCGACGGCGTCTCGGTCTGCCGTGAGCTGCGCTCGCGGATGCCCGGGCTGGCCTGCCTGATGCTGACCTCCTTCGACGACGAGGAGGCGCTGCTGGACGCCGTGATGGCGGGCGCCGCCGGCTACGTGCTCAAGCAGATCAGCGGGACCGACCTGGTCGCCGCCGTCCGCACCGTCGCCTCCGGGCGCTCGATGCTGGACCCGGGCGCCGCGACCCGCCTGCTCAACCGCCTGCGCAGCGACGCCGAGCCCGCCCAGCCGGTCACCACCGGACCGGGCCTGACCGCGCGCGAGCAGGAGGTCCTCGAACTCATCGGCGAGGGCCTGACCAACCGGCAGATCGGCGAGCGGCTCTACCTCGCCGAGAAGACCGTCAAGAACCACGTCTCGCGGCTGCTCGCCAAGCTCGGCGTCGAGCGGCGGGTGCAGGCCGCCCTGATCGCCACCGAGCTGCGCCAGGCCGCCGCGGCCCCGGCGCCCTCCGTGCTGCGCTCCGGGCGGTTCTGAGCCGCCGTCCGGGGCCGCTCTGGTCCGTCCGGGACCGTTCGGGATCGAACGGGCCGTCGGTCCCGGGACCGACGGCCCGGCGGGTGGGGCCCTCGCCGGCCCCCGCCGGGACCATCGGCCCTCGCGGCCGGGCCCGGGTGCGGGCGAGCATCGCACGCATGAACCGCGACCACGTCCCGTCCCCCCGGCCCGTCCCGTACGACCGTCCCGAGCTCCCCGAACTCCGCGAGCTCGACCGCAAGCGCTCGCTGGAGCTGCTGGCCCGGGCCGACGTCGGCCGGGTGGTCTACACCGTCGACGCCCTCCCGGCCGTCCTGCCGGTGCCGTTCCGGCTGGCCCCCGGCGGGGTGCTGCTCTCGGCGCCGGCCGGCTCCGAACTGGCCCGGGCGGTCGACGGCGCGGTGATCGCCTTCGAGGCCGACGAGGTGGACGCCCGGGACGGCTCCGGCTGGTTCGTCACCGTCCTCGGCCGCGCCCAGGTCCGCCCGGCCGCCAGGACGGCCGAGCCGGGCGGCGGTACCGTCCGCATCCGCATCCGCCCGGAGCTGGTGATCGGCCGCTGCCTGGCCTGAGCCCGCCGGTCGGACGCCGGAGGGGGCGGCCGGGGAGGGGCAACAGCCGGACGGGGGAGGGGAGTCGGGCGAGCGGCCCGACCTAAGATCGTCGTCCATGACGTACTCCGCTGCCCCCGGACCGACCCACGACCTGCGCTCCTTCGACAGCGGCCACGGCCGCCTCGCCTACCTCGACGCCGGCACCGGCGAGCCGCTGGTGCTGCTGCACGGCGGCCTGCTGGACCACCGGAGCTGGGCGGACCAGCTCCCCGCCCTGCTGCCCGAGCACCGGGTGGTCGCACCGGACACCCGCGGCCACGGCGCCTCCGACAACGCGAGCCGGCCGTTCCGCCCCGCCGACGACCTGGCGGACCTGCTGCGCCACCTCGGCCTCGGCCCGGTGACCGTGGTCGGGCTGTCCATGGGCGGGACGATCGCCCTCGACCTGGCCCTCGAACACCCGGAGCTGGTCCGCGCGTTGGTGATCAGCGGCAACGGCACCGGCGAGTCCGAGTTCAACGACCCCTGGCTGCACGGACTCGCCGCCGAGCAGGGCGCCGCGCTCGCCGAGGGCGACGGCGAGCGCTGGCTCGACTCGTTCACCCGCCTCGCCTCCGGGCCGTACCGCGCCCTGGAGGACGTCGACCCGGAGGTGGTGCGCCGGCTCAAGGAGATGACCCGGAACACCGTCGCCAAGCACACCCCCGACGAGCCCCAGTACCTGGTGCCGGTGACCGACACCTGGCGGCGGCTGACGGGGATCACCGTCCCGCTGCTGGCGATCAACGGCGGCATCGACTCGGTGGACCACATCGGCCTGGCCGAACGGGTCTGCCGCACCGTCGTCGACGGCCGGGCGGTGACCGTCGAGGGCACCGGGCACTACCCGAACATGGAGCGGCCGGCGGAGTTCAACGCCCACCTGCTCGGCTTCCTGCGCGCCCTGCGGGGCTGACCGGCAGGCCTCGGGCCTCGGAGGGGCAGGGCTCAGGACCCGATCGGGGCCTCCCAGGCCAGCCGGGTGCCGCCGCCCTCGGCCGGGTCGACGGTGAAGGTGCCGCCGACCCGGTCGGCGCGCTCGGCCAGGTTGCGCAGCCCGCTGCGCCGCCCGCCCTCGGGCACGCCGACGCCGTCGTCCGTCACGGTCAGCACCACCCGTCCGGCCAGGGCGCGCAGCGCGACCTCGACCCGGGACGCCCGCGCGTGCCGGACGGCGTTGCTGAGCGCCTCGGCGAGGACCGCGACCACGTGCCCGGCCAGCTCCTGCGGCACGTCGGTGTCCAGCAGGCCCTCCATGCTCAGCCGGGGCGCGAAGCCGAGCGGGCCCTGCGCCTCGGTGACCAGGCGGGTGGCGCGGGCGCGCAGGCCGCGGTCCGGCTCGCTGTGGGCGCGCAGGCCGAAGATGGTCGAGCGGATGATCTTGATGGTCTCGTCCAGGTCGGCCACCGCCCGGGCCACCCGGTCCGCCGCCGCCTGGCTCTCGATCAGTCGGCCCGCGCTCTGCAGCGTCATCCCGGTCGCGAACAGCCGCTGGATCGCCAGGTCGTGCAGGTCCCGGGCGATCCGGTCGCGGTCCTCCAGCAGGTTCAACTGCTCGGCGTCGCGCCGCCGTTCGGCCAGCTCCAGGGCCAGCGCGGCCTGGTCGGCGAAGCCCAGCAGCGGGCCGGTCTCCTCCGGCCCGAAGGCCGGCTGCCCCTGCGCCCGGGCCAGCAGCAGCACGCCCCGCCCGTACCCGGCGCCGGTGCCCAGCGGCACCGCCACCGCCGCGCCCAGCCCGTCGAAGCGGCCCGCCGGGCCGGCCGGGAACCGGGCGTCGCAGGCCAGTTCGTCACTGGTGGCCGGCGAGCCGGAGACGTACGCGGCGCCGGACAGCGTGCCGTCCACCGGCACCGTCACCCCCAGCCGCGCGGCCGGCGTGCCGCCCAGCGCGACCTCCACCGTCAGCTCCTCGGCCCGCTCCTCCGGGCCGGCCAGCGCCACCGAGACGTCCGCCAGCTCGGCGCCGGAGATCTCCCGGGCCCGGCGGGCGATCAGCTCGACCACCTCCAGCCGCGGCGCCCCCGACAGCAGGCTGCGGGTGATCTCGGTGCTAGCCCGCAGCCAGCGCTGGCGCAGCTGCGCCTCCTCGTACAGCCGGGCGTTGTCGATCGCCACCCCGGCCGCGACCGCCAGGGTGGCGATCACCGCCTCGTCGTCCTCGTCGAAGTCCAGCCCGCCGCGCTTGTCGGTCAGGTAGAGGTTGCCGAACACCTCGCCGTGCACCCGCACCGGCACCCCCAGGAAGGTGTGCATCGGCGGGTGGTTCGGCGGGAACCCGACCGAGGCCGGGTGGTCGGACAGCACCGGGCAGCGCAGCGGCTTCGGCTCGCGGATCAGCTCGCCCAGGATGCCCCGGCCCGAGGGCGGCGGGCCGATCTCGGCGATCTCCTGCTCGGTCAGGCCCACCGTCAGGAACTGCGACAGGGTGTGCCCGTCCGGCCCGATCACCCCGAGCGCCCCGTACCGGGCGTCCACCAGGTCGGCGGCGGCCTCCACGATCCGGTGCAGCGCCTGCGCCAGGTCCAGCTCGCGCCCGACCGCCAGCACCGCCTCCAGCAGGCTGTGCACCCGGTTCTGGGTGCCGCGCGCCGCGTCGATCCGCCACTGGAGCTCCTCCAGCAGCTCGTCCAGGCGCAGCCGTGGCATCCGCGCGCCGCCACCCGCCGCGCTGCCGTCCGCTCCGCCCACCGCAGTCCTCCTCGTCGTGCTGCCCTGGCCGGCCCGTCCGCCCTCCGGACGCGCCGTTTCCGCCCCGTGGACGGCCGTTCCTGTTGCCGCGGTCCGGCCCAAGGCCGTCCGACCAGCGGGATCGCCGTGTTCACGGTAGTGCCCACGTGTCAGTGGTGGGGACGGCGGGGTGGGTCGTAGGCTCCGTCGGGCGGGCCTTTCGTCCCGCCGCACAGGGCCCTGCGGCCTCTGCCGCCGGACCGTGCGCCGCTGCCAGGGTGGGGGTGGAGCGGACGGGGCGTCAGAGCGCTCCGCGGCCCGCACCGAACCGCCGAGCGTCGACCGCGTGTCGACAGTGTTGGAGGAAGACTCATGACGTCCATCGTGCTGGCCGGGGTCGACGGCTCGCCGCAGAGCACCGCGGCCGCCCACTGGGCCGCCGCCGAGGCGGTGCGCCGGGGCGCCACGCTGCGCCTGGTGCACGCCTGGCCGTGGCTGACCGACGGGGTGTCCTCCTTCGCCGAGCCGGACGCGCTGCCCGAGGCCGTCCGCACCACCCTGGCCGAGGCCGCCGACGACGTCCGCGCCCTGCACCCGGACCTGACCGTGGAGACCGACGCCGTCCTGGACGCGCCGGTGGACGGTCTGGTGGCCGCCGCCGCGGAGGCGGAGCTGCTGGTGCTCGGCTCGCGCGGCCGCGGCGGCTTCGCCGGACTGCTGCTGGGCTCGGTCAGCATGGCGGTGGCCGGGCGCAGCAGCGTGCCGCTGGTCGTGGTGCGCGAGGCCGGTCCGGACGGCGAGGGCGCGGCCGAGGTGGTGGTGGGCGTCGACGCCCACACCCCGGAGGCCGAGGTGCTCGACTTCGCCTTCCGCGAGGCGAGAGATCGGCCGCCGGCTGGCCAAGCTGGCCGAGTCCGCCCAGGTCGTGGTGGTCACCCACCTCCCGCAGGTGGCCGCGTTCGCC